>CAZUCG010000315.1:0-4155 GCA_964619145.1 uncultured Lentisphaeraceae bacterium
GCAGAAGGCAGCCGGCGGAAAAATCAACATCTACGAAATTTTGAAATAACAAAAAGTGATTTGCAAGCTTGAAACGTTATGTGCTTGTTGGAACAGGAAGCCGTTCTGATAATGGATATTAAAGCTAGGGCTTAGACTTGCCGCAATCAGCTTGATGGCGGCGTTGGCTGACCTGAAAACATCGCCAAATTTATCAATGTCAAACGATATTTTGCTGAACAATAATTTTAGAAGGGAATTAAAGTGAGATTTTTCAACGGATTGTTTGTCTTCACACTAGTAATTGGATTGCTTCAGGCTGCTGAATGGGATCTCAAAATAGACCAAGACGGGAAATGCGGCGCTTGGAGCCAGTATCTTGCTGAAAAGGAAATCGTGGCAGAAATGCTGCCTGGCCACGGCTTCAACGCCAGCGATGCCCTGAAGATAGATTTGTCGGTCAATGAGAAGATCGCGGTGGAGGGTTTGACCCTGGAAGCCGGCAAAAAATACCGCTTCGGCGGATATGTCCGGACAAAAAATTTCAACAGCCGGGTTAGTGTATTCGTGCTTCACAACCGTTATTGGCGCAACGACCTACGTACTCGCAGTTTTCCTTCAGATACCCAGGGAGCCTGGGTGCGGATGGAATCGACTGGAGTGTTGCCAGAAAGCGCGAACGGTAAATATACGTTTGCTGTCTATGCCGCCAAAGTACAGCCGGGAAGCGAATTTGAATTTTCCGCTCCGTTCATCGAAGTTGCAGCAGAAGAAAACGGTGTCTCGCCCGTAGCAGTAAAATCGGCAACAGTTTCTCTGCGAAATGAACTTGAAACCGGGCAGTTGCCGCATCCAGAGGGAGATAAACTGAAAGTCGGGAGTTATTTTTTCTCGGCAAAGACTATGCCGGATGAAAAAAATCCCGGCATTAATGCCGATCCGGGTTTCAAAAAACTGACCGATGGAGTTATTCTTGCTGATGGCAGGCGCGATACCGCTGGGAAGAAGGTGCTCTGGCGCCATATTCTCAACCGTCAGCAGCCGGTGGGGATCAGATTCGACTTTGACCAGCCGGTTAAGATCAATACTGCCAGAATTCATTTCTTCCGGGGGAAAAATAGCTACGGGATTAAGGCTATCAAGCTGATTGCCATAGAGGGCGATAAGCGGATTCCACTGGGCAATGTGACCTTGAATCAGCCATACGAAAAACCGGACTCTGAGCCTTTTTATGCTGCTGCGGATATCCAAAGCGACTCATCCCAGATGGTCCAGAGGGTGGAGTTGATTTTTCAGGCAACAGGAGGATATCTCGCCCTGCACGAAGTGGAGTTTTTTGGCGAAGCTGTACCGCAGCCGAAAAAAACGGCCGCATTGTCCGCAGCCCATCCGCTGGAAACAAAACTCTCCCGGCAAAAGCCAGCCGGACTCCGGATGTATCAGGAGGGCGAGATGTATGTGTTGGAAAATAACTATTCCATTTATGTGCTTGATCCCCGTTATACAGGCACGGTTAATATGGCGTATGACCGGATTGGCAAACGCAATATGGTGCTGTATGCCAATCCCGGCGAAGGATATGGGCCGATTTATGTGGATCGATTCTATCCGGGAGATTATGCTATCCGAGATATGTACCGATATCTTCCCTACGATGCGGAAGTTGTTGCTGACACGAAGGATAAGAAGCAAATCCGGCTGAGCGGAACTGGACGCAGCGGTATTTTCCGGAATGTGAAATTTGAAAAGCTTTACACCCTGAATGAGAACAGTTCCATTCTTAAAACGGATTTTGTGATTACTAACGGCTTGGATAATGTCGCGCCATTGCGGTATGGTTACTGGATGTGCGGTGGAGCGCAGAGTCCAGATGGGTATTCCTTGATCCTACCGGGATCAACCGGGACAGAAAAATTTCCGTATGTCCGCCAGCTTGCTATGCGTGATATCTCCTCCGGCTGGCTTGCCGCTTATGCGAATAGTGGAGATCAGGGATTGGCTCTGACTATGCCCTTTGATCTGCTGAAAGAATTTTATTTCTGGGGCGATAATATTTATCAGGGGACGATTGAGTTTAAATTGGGGATTTATCCCATCAAAGCGGGAGAAGCGCTGCGTTTCTCGACCGCGATTTGTCCTTTCAGTGGCATCGGTGTGCCCGATAAAGTGACGGAGTTGGCGGCTATGTCTTTCGGAGACCCGCTGGAAAAACCGCTGCTTAAATTCCGGTTTTTCCAGCAAGGAGATTATACCCTGTGTTTGTCAGGCGGTTTTCTGGAAAAAGATGAAGTCGCCTTTGCTGAATTGCAGACGACCTCGTTGGCAAAAGGTTTTTTTGCCGAAATCCCGTATGAGTTGCCCGTCGGTAAAGGGACCTTTGTTCTGAAAGCAGAACTGCTGCAGAATGGACGGTCGGTTTTCTTCGCAGAAACAGCCTGCAACAAAGAAATCATCACCGGGACTTGGAATATAACGCCGGATTGTGCGCGTAAACCTGATCTTGCCGACAGCAAAGGGAAGTTGAATCTCGATTTTCATTCGCTGGCGGAAGAGACGCCGCATCTCAAATGGGGTAAGCCATACGCTGGCGGCAGAGCAAAAGTGCTGGCAATCAACTACCGCTTGGGCGGTATCCGCGAAATGCTGGAGCTGGCCCAGCGGTTTGATTTTGATCTGACAACCAACTACATCGCCGGCCTGTGGAGCCTCTCCGGTCACGTGATGGCTCTCAATACCGGCGATTGCATCAAACAGCTGACCGAAAAACTCAAGACTCGCTATGATGTGATCGTCGTCAGTGGCGATATCTGGGAGTTGATCCCGGAAAATATTACTATGCGTATTCTCCAACAGGTCGAGGAAGGAACTGGGCTGATTCTGACCGCACCGTCCGGACATCCTGCCGAGCTGCAGAAGCTCTTTCGCCTAGCAAAAAAAGATGTGCATATCACCGCCTCCTGGGCAAAAAAAGCCGATGATTCTTTCCTCACTGGCATTCCCTTTGAAATCCTTCCGGCGACCCGCGCTTTTCGCTATGAACAGACTGGTGGCAAGGTGTTGGCGACGGTGAACAATTCGCCATTGCTGTCGGAATTTCAGTACGGCAAAGGGAAAGTACTTCTTGCCACCTGGGCTGTGGAAAAGCCGAGCCGCAGCGATAATAATCGTCCCAGTAGTTTTTTCCTGCCGATGCTGAGTTATGATGATCCCGGTCTTGACTGGCATTATTGGGAATATCAGACGATGCTGTTCGGTAGGATGCTTTATGAAGTTGGCGGCTATCCTTCCGGGATTGTAGCTTCCCATTTCTTGGTTCAAAATGGACAACTGGTTATGCGACTGCAGGCAACAGCCGATATGCCAGCAAAAATTGAGCTGACCCTTCGTGATAAATTTTCCCGTGAAGTCACAAATCTGACCGAGGATGTCTCGCTGAAACAAGGTGATAATGATCTTTCCCTGGCGCTGCCGGCAGTGAATCTGAATGGGCTGCATTTTGCAGACACGGTGATTTCTACCGCCTCTGGGAAGGCTTGGTGGGGAACTGCTGGGTGGCAGAATGAAACAGCGGCCAAAATTGAAGTATGCATCGTCCCAGAGCGCATTTTTAAGCAAGAAGAATCTCTTCCAATAGAGGTCGTCATCCGCGGAGAGGGAAAGATCGTAACTCGCCTTTACGATAATCACGGCAATGAATTCGCCAGGGGAGAAGGCAGAAAAACTTCCCTCCCGCTGGTCGATTGTCAGAGTCCTGCTTTCCGACTGGTAGTGGAACTAGAGCAGAACGGCAAAGTACTTGACCGGATGGTGAAACGCCTATCCCTATACCGCAAACCGGACCCGAAGCTATTCCAGATTGCCCAAGGGTGGCCGGCGGTGTCGGAGAAAGCGCCGCTTTGGCTGATCGGACATTATATCCGAATGTTGCGAGAATATGGCATTACCTGTACCAGCGGTAGTCGACCCGCTTGGGACGTCAAGCCAGTGGAGATGGCTTTTCGGGAAAATGACGTTCTGTTTATCAGTGCAGATGGCTCCGGGTCAATCGGCGGGAAATATCCTTTTGACCGGAAGAAAAAGGTCCCATCGAAGTTTGATCTGATTCGAACTCCTTGTTTGAGTGATCCTGAGTATCTGAAAATTCTTTCTGAAAATTCCAGCAAGTTCAGTCCAGGT
>CAZUCG010000316.1:0-4108 GCA_964619145.1 uncultured Lentisphaeraceae bacterium
TCGCCGGGGAAGGCCTCGCGGCCGGGGGGGCGGCGCAGCAAGAGCGAGAGTTCGCGATAAGCGCGGGCGTGGTGAGTAAGGTCATCGTAAACGATCAATACGTCGCGACCGGCTTCCATAAAGTACTCCGCGATACTAGTCGCGGCGTAAGGCGCGATGTAGGCAAGTCCGGGCGGGTCATTGCCCTCGGTCACAACAACAACCGTATAATCTAGCGCGCCCTTCTCTTGCAAGACAGCCACGGCCTTCGCCACGGCTGATGCGCGTTGGCCAATGGCGCAATATACACAAATTACATTTCGTCCGCGTTGATTCAAGATGGTATCGGTCGCGATGGTCGTTTTGCCTGTCTGCCGATCACCCAGAATCAATTCGCGCTGCCCTCGTCCAACGGGAATGAGTGCATCCACGACCATAATGCCAGTTTGCAGTGGCACGGTAACCGGTGCTCGGTCCATAATCGGGGTGGCGGGCCGTTCGATGGGCAGGCGCTCGTCGGCAATCACGGGTCCTGCTCCATCGAGCGGCCGGCCGAGCGGGTCAATAACGCGTCCGAGCAATTCCTCGCCCACGATCACATCCATAACCCGGCCTGTTCTCCTGACTTCGTCACCTGCGTGCAGATGCCAGTATTCGCCAAGCAGTACGACGCCGACCTCGTCCTGATCCACGTTGAATGCGATGCCGAGCACATCACCGGGGAACTCGAGCAGTTCCTCGAATCCCACCCCGGGCAGTCCCGAAACCTTAGCTATGCCGGTGGCGATACTGCTGATTTTGCCGATCTCCCGAGGCGTCAGTTGCGGTGTGAATGCTTCGCGTCCTTGGCTCATTCCGGCAAACGAGCGTTCGAAGACACTCTTCAAGTTTTCAGGCGCAATGGTCATAGGCTCGTGGTTCCAGGCTTGGGTTTTTCCGACTCAGGGGCAGCGGTAACTGGAGTTGGTTTTTTTTCTTTCAGAAGTGCGCTGACGCCCTCTTCCAGTGACGCAATGTAGTCCGCAATGCTCCAAGCCACCTTCAGACCATTCGTGCTGAACTCAATGCCGCTGATGAGCTCCGGCGCGGTCTCGAAGCGGACCTGGATTTCGGTCGAGAAGGTTTCGTTTAGTGCATTCTGGATCGCCGCGCGTTGTTCCTCAGGCAGCGCAAATGCGCTGCGCACGAGTGCTGGCTCAGCCGCCGTCTTGAGTGCCACGGCAAGGCTATTTTTTGCCTTGCCTTCCAAGGCCCGCAAACGGCCAATAAACACCTCGCCGAGGCGCTCTTCCAGACTTGTGCTGGCGAGGTCTGCTAACGCTTTTCGAGCGATGGCAAACACTTCCTGCTGGGTCTGGCTAGCAATGGTTTGGTTGAGATTGTGAGCGTCTTTTCGCAACGCTTCTTGTCGCTTAGCACTCAGTGCGTCTGCTTCCTGCCGGGCCGCGTCTAAAAGCCGTTGCCGCTCGACATTCACCTCTTCTGTCATCTTATCCAAGCTGGCGGTGCGTTGCCGATCGAACTGCTCATTCTTGAGCCTGAACTCCTCGCGTTGTTTTTGCGCTTCGCTCTTATTTGCATCAGCGTCAGCCAGTTTTGTGGCAATCAGCTTCTCCCGCGCGGCAATGGCGTGCAGGATAGGTTTGTAGAGAAAGCGCTTCAACAACCACACCAAGATGAGGAAGTTGAGTAACTGCGCACTCACAGTGAACCAATCAATGAGCATAGTCTATTTCCCCGCGATTTCAGCGATGACGTGATTCCAGAATGGGTTGGCGAAAAAGAGGATCATCGAGATCACGAAGCAGTAGATGGCCGTTGACTCGATCATCGCCAAACCGACAAACAAGGTCCGAGTGATGGTAGCGGAGGCATCAGGCTGCTGGGCCAGCGAACTCAGCGCCGTCGCGACCGCCTTCCCCTCACCAAAAGCCGGGGCCATCGTGCCGAATGCGGTAGTGATACCGCCGGTAACAATCGAGGCCACCGCGATAATCGTCATATTGTCCATTGTCTGTCTCCCTTTGTTGTTAGAGTTACTTCTTTTAGGTTGTGGCTGCCGACTTGGATGTGCGAGTGCTGGTAGCCGCTGCGATGTACACCGCGGCCAGAATGCTGAAAATATAGGCCTGCACCATTCCGGTAAGCAATCCGAGTAAGGTCATCACAATCGGAAAGATGAAAGGCGTGATGGTGAGCAGAATGCCGATAATCATCCCCCCGCTCATCATATTACCGAACAGGCGAACAGCCAAAGCCAAGGTGCGGGAAATTTCGCTGATGATATTGAACGGCAGCATAATAAACGTCGGTTTCAGATAGGATTTCAAGTAGCCGCCCAGGCCTTGCTCTTCGATCCCGAACAACGGCACTGCCACCAACACACTCAGTGCTAGGGCGGCTGTGGTTGAGAGCGATCCTGTCGGCGGTTCGTAGCCTGGAATGATGGTGCAGAGGGCAGCCATAGCAACAAACAAGAAGAGCGTACCCAGGAAACCGAGATACTTCTCCGGCTGAGAAAGGCCCACTTCGTCAATTTGCTGCATAATTCCGCTGACAACGATCTCCAGAAGGTTTTGCCAACGTGAGCGCTTCATCTCTGTGGACAGTTTGCGAGTAATGAGTTTCGCGCCAATGACCAGCACCAGCATCAGTCCCCAAGTAAACACGATGGTAGCGTTGAGAGTAACGAAACCGTACTGCCAGAAAATCATCTCATCGGGACTAAGGCGCATAGCTGGCCTCCTTTGTCGGGGCAACCGACTCTTCTGCCTGCTCCATCGGCATCTGATGACGCAGGCGGGAGCGCACTCTAAGAGTCACGATAAGACGGGCGCAGATAAATCCGACTAAGCAAGCCAGCAGCCGCTTCCAACTACCTCTTGAAACAAAATAAAATCCGAGCAGCACGATCACTGTTCGCAACAGCATACTGCCAAGAAACCAAAGGGCTGGCCGTTTGGCTGCAATACCCTTACGAACCGTCCACCAAAGGCCGATGAAGAAGAACATTCCAAGCAAACAGCCTGCCAGGCCCGCCAGCAGCAGTAACAAATTTTCAGTCATCTTGATTCTCCTCTTCTTCTCGCATCGCCTTGTCTTCCTTGCTCACCCAATGCCAGGCATTCCAACAGCCGACTGCCAGTCCAGCGACTAAGAGCGCCAAGGTCCAGGAGCGCCCGCCCGGATAGCGTTTATCCAGCCAGAGTCCGAGTGCGGCGCCGAACAGCGTCGGGATGGCCACTGACCAGCCGACCAGGCCCATCATTCCGAGTCCGAACCAGACACCTTGGGTAGTGTGCCGCTGCGCCTTGAGCTTACGCGCCGCCTTCGCTTCTACCTGATCGGTGAAGGCCGTCATATTACTCAATCTTTTTTTTGGCTTATCATTCATTTTGCAAGGTCACAAAGCGGCGCAGAAGGCCGATTTCCATTTTCGCCATAACCGTTCGCACGTCCTGCTCGTGCTCATTCAGGGTCAGAAACTCTTTATTGACCGCGTCGCGCAATTGCCGGAGGTCAGTTCCGCCGATCGCCCGGCGCACGGAAATGAGCACCTGCTGGCCTGTTTTCACCAGCACTCCTTCAGTCACGGCTACGAATACTTCCCCGTCCGCTTCCGTTTCGTACGTCAGAATACCAGGTGTCAGCGCCGCCACGCAATCGAGTCGGTGCGGCAAGAGTCCAAACGCACCCTCTTGGGTCTCCGCGACAATACGCAACACGCCGGTCTTCTCGACAAAAACCTGGGATGGCAGGAGCACCTTAAGAATCATTTCGGCTTCTTCTTCGCTTCGGTTATTGGCCCAATCATATAGAGACTGCTCTCTGGGTAGTCCTTAAATTCGTCATTCAGGATACACTCACACCCGTCTAGCGCATCTTTGAGATTGACAAGCTTTCCTGGGAGGCCGGTAAATTGCTCGGTGGTAAAAAAGGGCTGAGTGAAAAAACGCTCCAAACGGCGAGCGCGGGCGACTACGTTGCGGTCGTCCGGCGCGAGCTGTTCCATCCCAAGCATCGCGATGATGTCCTTGAGCTCGGCATATTGGGCGAGCGTCCGCCGGACTTCTTGCGCCAAACTGTAATGCCGTTCGCCGACGATCCCGGGTGTGGCCATCTTGGAACT
>CAZUCG010000317.1:0-4075 GCA_964619145.1 uncultured Lentisphaeraceae bacterium
GCAGGTGCGAGTTTTGTTCCTCGGGATATTTTTCCAGCCGAGAGTTCCTTTTCGTCATAGTGTTTCAATTTAGACAAACGGTGCGATAATGGAAAATGATTGGCGGAATTTACAAAATGGTCTGATAATTTGTCAATCTCTGTATGCGGATCAACCGTATATATTGAAGACCGACGATGGCGCTTGGCTCTGTTGCGTCACAGTATGCAAAGGTCACGAGGGCGCTGCCGACCAGCACGTCGAGACGCGCTGCAGCACCGATTCCGGCTTATCTTGGTCAGAGGCCGTGCGACTCGAACCAGCGAATACTCCAGAAAACAGCTACTCGGTGATGCTGAAAGTGCCTTCGGGGCGGGTCTATATTTTTTATAACCACAACACTGACAATGTGCGTGAAGTGCTGTCCCACGACCGACAAAGGACCTACCAACGCGTCGATTCACTAGGGCATTTCGTCTTCAAATACAGCGATGACCACGGCCGGAGTTGGAGTGCTCAGCGCTACGACATCCCAATCCGGAATTTTCAGTGCGACCTCGACAATGTCTATGCTGGCAAACTGCGATTTTTCTGGAATGTCGGCAAGCCGTTTGTGCGTGCTGACACTGCCTATGTCAGCCTGCATAAGATAGGGGAATTAGGCCAGGGTTTCTACCAACGCTCCGAAGGCGCACTGCTGGCCAGCAAGAATTTACTCAGCGAGCCTGACCCGACGAAGATCAACTGGGAGACTCTGCCTGATGGACTGGTCGGTCTGCGCACGCCAGAGGGTGGCGGAAGCGTCGCCGAAGAGCAGAGTTGCGTAGTCTTGAGCGATGGTTCCATTTGCGCCACCTACCGTTCTTGTGATGGTTATCCGGTGGAATGCTACAGCCGCGACGGCGGATATAGTTGGGAGGAACCGCGCTATAAACGCTTCGCCGATGGCCGCCTGTTCAAGCATCCCCGGGCAGCCTGCTTTACCTGGAAATGCACAAATGGCAAATACCTCTGCTGGTTTCATAACCAAGGCGGGCGCTTTATCCGTGAGCTCTGGGAATCGCAAACGCCAGACAAGCCGATTCCGTGCTCGCCATATTTTGGCCGCAATCCCGTTTGGCTGTGCGGAGGCATCGAACAGGATGGCGAAATCATCTGGGGCGAGCCGCAAATCCTGCTCTACGACGAGAATCCGCTGGTCGGCATCAGCTACCCAGATTTCCTAGAAGACGCTGGGAAATACTACTTCTCCGAGACCCAGAAGAGCATCGCCAGGCTGCACCCCGTGCCGGCCAGCTTCCTGGAAGGGCTCTGGGGACAGGCCAACAAGACGCTGTTGACCGCAGCCAAGGGCGGAAGCGCCGCCGACTTGTCGCCCCTGCCGGTGTTTTATCAACGCGACGCGCATTGTCACTACTTCCGCGGTCGCTCCACGTCTAAGCGAATCGCCTTGCACTTCAACACGGCTAATTGCCAAAGTGGACGCTGGTGCGCTGCCTGGGATGATGATGGTATGGGCTTCGAGGTGACCTTGACCGCCGAACGCCGAGTGCAACTGCGCTGGCAGGAAGCACAGCAACAAGCAATCGTCGAAAGCGAAATACTGCCCGCAGAATTCAAGCTGCTGGAATTGGAAATTGACAGCGGGCCGGCAATCATCAGCTTCCGCTGCGACGGCCGGTTCTGCGATGGTAAGGAGCAGCGCCAGTTCGGTTGGCAGCGTTATCCCGAGACAATGCACTGCCTGCACTGGTCAAAAAGAATGCTGGTTGACAAACGCCTCAAGCGGGTGGAGATATATGAGCTCGACTGACACGCAAATCCCCCTGTAGTATCTGCCGGATCAGTTGCTAAATCTCGTTTACCCTTGTGCTCGAACGCAGCGGCCAATCGAGTCACCACGGCAGCGAGAGAAAATTTATTTTCCACCTGTAACCGCAGAAATCCAGATTAATTCTACTCTGTGCCTTCTTCTTAAAATACAATGCTTCAGCACCAAAACAAGACATTACTGATATTTTTGAACTGAGCGCCGTTCTCTGGGATTGCCCAGACCAATATGGATTGCCCCCCCTTGAACGCGCGCTGGTTCAGCATTCTGAACTGTTCTTGCCAAAGGAGTTTTGATGAAAGTCGTTATTATTGGTGGAATTGCCGGAGGCGCGGGAGCAGCTGCTCGCCTGCGCCGGCTGGATGAAAACCTGGAAATCATTCTGGTAGAGCGCGGTTCGGAGATCTCCTACGCCAACTGCGGACTGCCCTATTTTTTGGGCGGAGTGATTCGGGATCGCAGCACCTTGCTGCTTATGACCCCGGAGCGTTTCAGGGCGAGGTTCAATGTCGATGTCCGAGTTCGTTGCGAAGCCGTCTCGATTGACCGGACTGGCAAAACAGTGGTTTTACGCGACCTGACTTCCGCTAGCGAAAGCAGCGAATCGTATGACAAGCTGATTTTAGCGACCGGGGCTTTGTCCTGCGCAATGCCCTTCCCGGGAAAAGATTTACCTGGAGTCTTCCGACTTTGGACCCTGGCTGACCTGGACAAGCTGAATACTGCCTTAACTGAAGCCCCGCGAAAAATTCTCGTCGCGGGTGGCGGCTATGTCGGCGTGGAGCTAGTGGAAAATCTTCGCGAACGCGGTTGTGAAGTGACCTTGGTTCAACGCGGCAAATATATGTTACCGACGCTGGACCAGGAAATGAGCAATCCTATAGTTGCTGAACTGCGCCGCTCGGGTATCGGAGTGGAGCTCGGGGTGGAATTAAGCGAAATCAACAAAACCGAGACCGGCCTGGAGGCCGTTCTAGCCGATGGGCGGCGCCTGACAACGGAATTCGTAGTGCTTTGTGTTGGCGTGAAGCCGAACTCCGTTTTGGCCAAGGCCGCAGGATTGACTTTGGGGCAACAAGGCCATATCGTTACGGACCTGGAATTGCGCAGTAGCGACCCGGATATCTATGCCGTCGGGGATGTTATCGAAGTCAAAGACCCCATTTTCAATGGCCAAACAGCGATCTCTCTGGCCGGCCCAGCCAACCGTCAGGCCAGAATCGTGGCTGACAATATCTGCGGTCATAACAGCCAATACAAAGGGACATTGGGGACTTCCATTATCAAAGTCGGCAATCTAACCGCCGCTAGCATCGGCTACTGTGAGCGACATCTGAGCGGGAAGATTAAAGAATATCATAAAATTTATTTGCATCCTAATTCTAATGCTTCCTACTATCCGGGCGGCTCGCCTCTGCATATAAAACTGCTTTTCAGTCCTGAGGGCAAAATCCTTGGGGCTCAAATCATCGGCAATAAGGGGGTCGACAAGCGAATGGATGTGCTGGCCACTGCCATCTGCCAGGGGATGAAAGTGCAAGATTTGGCTGCCCTGGAACTAGCCTACGCCCCACCCTATTCTTCCGCAAAAGACCCGATAAACCTCGCCGGTATGATTGCCGAAAATGTCCTTACGGGGCTCAGCGATGTTGTTCACTTTGACAAAATCCCCCAGGAAGGCTTGTGGTTGGATATACGGGAAAAAGAAGAATATGAACTCGGCTCAGTACCCGGCACTATCTCGATTCCACTTGGGGAATTGCGCAGCCGTTTAGGGGAATTGCCCCAGGATCGGCAAATTCTGGTCTTTTGCCAATCCGGTGTCCGCTCTTACATCGCGGAACGCATCCTGAAGCAGAAAGGTTTTAATGTAGCCACCCTATCCGGCGGATATATCAGCTGGAAAATGTACCAGCCTCCAGCTACTTCTTCGGCTCCGACTCCCCTGAAAGATAGTACAAAGGAAGACAATATGAATACAACTGTTGGCAAAAAAGTTGCCGCGGAAACTTCTCCACCGGTAAAGAGCATAGATGTCCGCTCGCTAGCCTGCCCGGGGCCAGTCGTCCGCTTGAAGCAGGAAATGGAAAAATTGCAGGCTGGCGAAAGCATTGAGTTACTCGGGCCGCTCTCTTTTGAGCCAGACTTGGTAAGCTGGAGTCAGTCCAGCGGCAACACCGTCCTGAGCAGTTCTCGCCAAGAAGACCATTTTCAGGCCATCATTCAAAAACAAGCTGCTGGTTCCATTGCCAACTCAAATGCCTC
>CAZUCG010000318.1:0-4074 GCA_964619145.1 uncultured Lentisphaeraceae bacterium
AGCTGAGGTCATAGTATTTACGATACTCGAGCAAATCGAGCCAGCCGCAGTTCTGACCATCGGGACTTGTATAGCCTTTGGTGTAGGTCCAAGTCAGGGTTTGGTTGCCAATCCCGGTGATGGGCAGCTCTACGACCGCCCAGTCGCCAGTTGTCCCGCTGATCGACTGTTGCACAGCGCCGTTGATCGCAACCTTCAACAAGTCGTTGTTGAGAGCGGAAGACACTTTCCAAGTGAAGCGCAATACGCCTGGACCAGGTACAACCAGACTTAAGGTACTGGATTCACCATTAGCGACGGCACCGGAACGCAGTGCCTGCTTTTGCGCAGCATCGGGAGCATCGGCATAAACCTGCTCGTCCACGCGCCAATACGCATCTCCGCTGCTGTTAAAATCTGTCCAGCGACTGTTGACTGCCACAGCCAGCCCCAGCTTCTGAGCAGCCGTCAACGGATACAGCATCTTCCAAGACGCCGAATACGTACCCGCCCCGGGTAATCCGGAATCGCGTTTTTGCAAGCGACTCAGATCAAGCTTCAGTGCGTGGATGCCGGAAACGGCCGTACAGGCGTTCAAGCCGGTGATAAGATATTCCTGGTCATTGCCGGGTGCGGCGGTTATGACCAACCCGGACAGATCAACGCCAACGGCACTGTTATTGACCGTCATACTCAGCGCCTCCCGAATGCTGTCAGCAGCAAGTAATGGAGCACTGAACAGCAAACGGCTTTGGTTCGGCGAGACATTCGGCAAATCCGTGATCTGTGCTGACAGTGGGATTGTGTCAATGAAGATATTGAGGTCGTTGGAATTGCTGTTGCCGGCGGCGTCTGTCATCAAGACCGTCAGGGTAATGGCGCCGTCCATTGGCAAAGTAATGGGGATCGCCATGGCTGTCTCAGCGGCAGCGTATTGGCGACTCTTCAACAAGGCACTGGCGCTGGCACCGGTCATCCGGTAATGAATTTCCACTTTCAGGCCGTCTTCCGGTAAAGTGCCGGCGATTGTCTTGGCGCGACCCCAAGTGACGCCATCAGCCGCGGAAATGCCGTCATCTACTTCAATATGCAGCCCGGTGATCTCGCCTGGCGCTGTGGTGTCGACCGTCCAAGTGATTTCACGAGTGGCAGCACTGGTATTGCCGCCCTGGTCGATGACTCCGGAGGCCGTGGCATCGAAGCGCAGAATGTAGATGCCATCGCCGGTGGTATAGTTGCCGACATTAACGATGTTGAACTGCCCTGGTGAGTCGCCAGTACTAATCATTACATCCTCAGTGAGCGGTACATTCTGACCGTCGCGAGTGAGGCTCAGGCCAGCTCTGGTCACGCTGGCCGGTTCGACCGCGCCATTGAAGTCGAGTTCAACCTGATATTCCCCGGCACGCATACCGTCAACAGTGACTTTTTGCATCCGGGCAATGGTGACACCGCCATACAAGGCGCTGCTTTTCACCCACATCAACTGCTTGCCCACCTGTCCAGTTGCGCCTTCCCGGTTGCTGATGCCGGCCGCTTGTACTGTTAGTACATAAAAACCGTCATTCATAGTCAGGAAACCCAAATTACCAATCCGATATTGGTAGATCTTATTGCTGTCATCTTCGGCAATCATAGCAATCGTCAAGCCTGCCAGATCCTGTTTGCTGACCAGTTGGCCTTGGCGCCGCAGGGTCAAATCTTCAACTGTGAAGGTACTCAGACGAATCCGGTCGCTGAAAAATACGTCAATGGATGGCAAGGCAGTCGGCACGACATAGCCATCCACACCGCCAAAACTGACCACTTCCAGAGTGACCTCGGCTTTTTTCTGTAAGGTTACGACATAAACTTGGGCACTTGCTGATGGGAAGAAATCAAACAGATGCAACTTCGTCTCATAGACCGGATCACTGCCGTCCGGCAGGGTACGATCCGTCAGCCAACAATTTCGGAAAGGAATTTCAGCTCCGTTGCACGTCGTACTGACGAGCTCATAGCCGGCGAGTTCCTCCTGTGGGATGCTGATATAGAACCAGGCCTGACCGCTGTCTTGCGGTGTCACGGTAAAGGTGTACCTCGGCGGATCGGCCAGGTCTTCTGAGCCAGCAGCAAAAACCTGCTGACTGGCAATGCAAGTGTCGTACACCGCAACCGGAGTCGGCACCGCGCCATTGGCAAAGTCTTTGGCAATCCAGAGTGTGTCTGGAGTATCGAGCGAATCGCTGACGTCGTTGGTTAAAAACGCCGTATTCCCCTCGAGGTCTTCTCCCGAGCGGTGCAATTCGTGAATATCGACGCTGTCAATCAGGCAGATGTCAGGATTGCCATTGCTAGTCAGGTGAGTATAGCTGGCGCTCATGCCGGTAAAATGCCCCTGCAGGGAGGCGGTCATCCACCACTGTGAAATGCCATAGGTTCCGGCGGTAATCGTGCCCAGGTTGACCTGTCCCAGAGGCGCCGAATTCGGCTGGCCATTAAGTACTGACTCGTCGAGGTCATAATCCCACAAGGCGAAATCAATCAGCAGGCCCTTATCGTTTCTGGTAATCTCCGGCTGCCCGGAGTCAATACGGAAATTTTTGGCCTCGCCATAGCCGGGGTTATAGACCACGACCGACAGTTCCGCCGGGTACGACGGTTCAATGACGTCAGTCAGGGGGTCGTCGCCGAGGATGTCACGTTGCAGGAAGTAATGCATCTGCAAACGGGGGCCGGGAAACACTTCCAAGGGCACGGCCGTGAGCTCAATGGTCGCCTTTTCATCTGAGAAAGGATTCGTGTAGGACAAAATGCCGCCAAAGAAATAGGTCTTGCTGACCGTTGGTGCGGCGTTATTTTCCGGGATAAAACGGACGGTCGCGGTGCCGGTTTTCTTGGGGCCGAGGCTGCCGGTGCCGTCAATCGCTGTCAATTCCACAAAGCGCTCTTTGAGCTCACTGATGTCAAACAGATCGGTGCAGTCCTTGCCCAAGGCGTCGGTGACGACAAGTTGCAGCTTAACATCTGTCATATTCTTGTTTTCGTGGCCGTTGAATAAAGTCAACGTGCCCTCGAAAGCTTCACGAGTCAAAGACACGGTTTGGGAAATCTTGATGCTCACTTGTGCGCACACGGAACTGGAGCCCTTCAGCTCTGTATCTATGTCTTTGGCGACCTTGAGATACAAGTCCTGGACCGACTCATAACCAAGAGCCTGAGCTTCTCGATCCGCATTCGCCATCTCCTGAGACAGGTCAAACAACGCCTGAAGGCTGATGTAATCTGCCGGGTCGGCGCCGTCCGGATAATCCGGCAGGGCGTCCATGCTGCAACTGTTCCAATAGGTCACGGAGCGGTTCCAGCGGGCGACAAAGACATCCAAGTCACTGGGTTCAATCCCTTCCGGCAACACGGTCAGCAAGGTCGCCTTCTGCATATCGCCGACCTGTGCAGCCGCACCATTGGGCATTGCCAAGACCAGAAAGGCATTAAAGAACGATTTGGCTGCTTCCTGATCCGCGTCCTCCCAGCACGGCGCACCATAGATTTCCCGGGAATAGTCCCTCCATATTTCCGCTTGCGCGACAACAACTTGGAGTTTTTCCTGGGCGTCGGCCAACCATTGTGGCTTTTGTTCATTACCACCGTTTCGAGTGCCTCTGGTCGGAAGAGCCAGCGCGTCGTCACAAGCCGTGGCCAATCCCAGCAGGCAACCGGCCACTCCTCCAGCTGGGCTAGCGCATCCGGCAACACCAAGGGCACAGCCGAGACCTGCCGTTCCCCAAGAATACACCGTCCCGCTTTCCGCAGCGCCCTTCAAGCCCCACAGGCAATCGGCCAATCCGAAATAACAGCCGAAAACAGGAATGAATCCAAGCGCACATTTCGTCAGGTTGATCCCCAGTCCGTTGGTGCAGGGAATGCATCCGGAGTCGGTTGAGGGCACCGTCGGCACTGGCGGTTCCCGGACTTGCGACGAACTCCCTGGGCCGGATGCGATTGGTCCACCACCACCGCCGCCACCACCAATCATCCCGTAACCTGAACCACCGCAAATTGTGCCTTCAACCGAAAAGATTTTTTTGACCCGTTGCCATTTGCGGTCAAAGCCAC
>CAZUCG010000319.1:0-4071 GCA_964619145.1 uncultured Lentisphaeraceae bacterium
TCGCTGCCGTGCAGCTGCGATGGTCCCGAAATCAGTACCCGGTGCGGATCACAGACGACGGCATTGGCGCCCATAGCGATCAATTTATCAACAAAATAAATCCGGCTCTCAAACATTTTTTCAAAAAACAGGACGGTTCCTTGCGCCTGAGTGGCAACAGTAATCAGGCAGCTCATCATATCGCTTGGGAACTGCGGCCAGGGCCCATCGGAAATCACCGGTATCACATTGCCGAAATCCGGCACCACCCGGAGGGTTTGCCCCCGTTTTACCGATATATAGTCCGGCTTCAAGGTAATACTCAAGCCAAAGCGTTCAAAAGTCCGTCGCATCATCCAATAATTATGCGGGGCTATTTTACCGAAAATTTCCAGCTCCCCGCCGCAAGCCGCGCACAGGCAAATATAGCTAGCCGCCTCGATATGATCGCCAGCGATAGTAAATTCCGCCCCGTGGAGCTGTTCCACTCCTTCGATGCGCAACAGATTGGTTTCGATGCCGGTGATTTTAGCGCCCATAGCATTGAGCAGCATAGCCAGTTGCGCGACGTGTGGTTCACAGGCGGCATTGCGAATCAAGGTCGTACCCGAGGCCAGCGCCGCGGTCATCAGTAGATGTTCGCTAGCAGTAACGCTGGCTTCATCAAGAAAAATTTCGCTGCCGGCCAGCCTTTTGCGGCTGGAGAAGCGATAACTCTCGCCGTCCAGATCCAGGCGGATGCCCAGTTTCTGCAAACCATAGAAATGCCCATCGAGGCGCCGCCGACCGATCACATCACCACCAGGAGGAAAAACCTCCGCCTCACCAAGACGGGCAGTCAGAGGTCCGGCAAAAAGAAAAGAAGTGCGGATTTTATCGCATAAATCGCGCGGAATACGAGTGCCGCTCAGGTGCTGGGCACAAATTTTCAAAACATTCTGAGAAAACTCCACCTCGGCTCCCAGCGTCTGTGCGATCACAATCATATTGCGGACATCGAGGATATCCGGGACATTATGAAGAATAATCTCCTCCGATGTCAGCATCGCGGCCGCCAACATCGGCAAAGCGGCATTTTTATTGCCACTGAGTGTGATCTGACCAGAAATCTCCTGAGGGCCTCTGATGCGCAAACATTTCATTGTCGCGATTTTTCCATATAATGAACTGATAATTTTGCCCGGTAAAAAAAGAAGGAACAGGCAATTGCTTAATGGCCAAAACTTTGCTAAGGCCTCGACTCCAACAAAAAGGAGCCTAGCCACAAAATTAAATTAACCCTGATTTGCTGTTTAGCAACTCCGAAGTACGATTTTTTTTGTCGAACTATTGCCTTGTGCTGGAAATCCTAATTTTTAGCAACTTGACAATTATAAAAATAAGTCCTGACCGAGGTTTGTTGGCTGTATGTTCTTTGAGATACTATATTATAATTGCTAATTGAATTGATGGAACATAGTGCTGAGCGCGAGCGTCCATATTCCCAGGAGGTATGATGAAAAAAACTCTGTCCTTTTGCTTGTTGTTGTTGGCCTTGAACTGCGCGGCCCAGAGTTCATATAGCGACCGCTGGTTCTATGTGTCGCGTTCTTTGAACAATGAACAGGATGTCAAGGACATTATTGAACTGGTAGCGGTGGCCGAGAAGGCGAAACTCAATGGAATGCTGCTGGCTTGTGGAGTGGAGAACTATGTCTTGTGGAAGGACGCAAGGAAGGAAAACCTCGCCAAAGTGCGGACAGTTTGTGACCAAGCTGGCATCGAAATTATCCCGATTCTGTGGTCGGTCGGCTATGGAACAATGCTGAGCCGAAACAGGAATCTCGTTGAGGGACTGCTCTGTAAGGATGTACCGTATGAGTCACTGGGCGAAGTAGCGATGTACAAGCCGGTGGCACCGGTGGAAATCAAGAACGGAGATTTTGAACAAGACCTGGCTGGCAAGGACAAGATTCCAGGTTGGAGTTGGACAGATAAATTCGGCAGTATTTCATTTCTCGATACTGAAGTGAAGAAGAGTGGCGCAGCGTCATTGCGTCTTGAACCCTCTGCGCAAGATAAGCACGGGCACGCACGGGCAAGCCAGCAAATCCCTTTCAAACCATATCGCCAATATCGGCTGTCGTGCTGGGTGAAAACGGAGAACCTGGAGCCTGTTAATGCCTTCAAAGTCCAGATATATCGCAAAGAAGGCGGGGCGTTGTCGGCTATCTCGCCGCACTTGCAACCTACCCAGGATTGGCAATATGTCTCGCTGTTATTCAATTGTTCCGCCGAAAATGGCGGCGTGCTGTATCTGGGCTTATGGGGTGGTAAAAGTGGGAAGCTCTGGCTTGACGAGGTGAAGGTTGAAGAATTGGGCGTGCTGAATGCGCTACGCCGTCCAGGAACCCCTTTTATTGTCCGCAATGCCGAAACCGAGGTAGTATATGTCGAAGGCCAAGATTACCAAACTGTCCCCGGAAGCAAAAATTTTGCCGTGCAGCCTGCCGAGATAAGTCTGGCTCTCAAGCTACCAGCAGGCACATCTATCAAGAAAGGCGATAAGCTGCTGATTGACTACTATAATCCCTGCCGGGCCGGGAACTCGCAGTTTACAGTGTGTATGTCGGAACCAGAACTATATGAACTTTTCCGGCAATCAGCCCCGGGCGTAATGCAAGCTTTGCAGCCAAAGAAGTGGTTCTTGAGTATGGATGAGATCCGCGCCGGCGGGACTTGCGTCGCTTGTATGGCGCGCAACACCGACATGGCCCATATCTTGGCTGATTGCATCCAACAACAACGCGCGATCATCAAAGACGTCTGCCCAGAAGCGGAGATCTATATTTGGTCGGATATGCTGGACCCGAACCATAATGCCCACGATAACTATTATGCTTGCAAAGGGACCTACGCCGGCGTCTGGGAGTTGATTCCCAAAGACCTGGTCATTTCCTGCTGGCACGGCGGCAAGCGTAACGAGTGTATGTCGTTCTTTTCAACCCGAGGATTCAGGACCCAAGCCGCGGCCTATTATGATGCCGATACCTTGGACGGCAGCCGCGATTGGCTGACCACCTGCAATCAAACCGTCAATTGCACCGGCATTATGTACACCAGCTGGCGCAATAAATATGAACTGCTGGCCGCCTTTGGCGAAATGGTGTATAAAGAAGGTAAACCACTGCCCGAAAAATAATTCACTCGCCGGGCCTGTAATCCGAGGACAAAACGCAGCTCTACAGAGCAAAGCTCAGGGAGACAGTTAATGCCGCAATTGACAAAACAAGCGTGCCAAGAAGTTCAAAAAGGCGCCGACTTGGATATCATCATACCTATTGGCCTGACCGATGAGCCGGACGTTGAGAATATCATCAACAGCATTATCGACTTGCATAAACGGACTGGCTTTAACAAGTTCGCACTGTCAGGACCTTGCAAAGGCTGGCGCAGCGTCGGCTATCCCCCAAAAGAGCATTTCTGCCAGATCGCCGAGACAATTTTGCGTTTTAAGGCAGCGCTGCAAAGCTATGGCATAAGTTGTGCTTGGTGGCATACCCTGACCTTGAAATCCGGACCGACCCCATATCGACGGATTATAAAAATTGATGGCCAACCAGCGCCATTTTCGAGCTGTCCGCTTGACCCGGACTTCCGGGAGCGCTTCGCGGCAGATGTGGCGATGGTCGCCAAAAAGGCCAAACCGCGGCTGATTATCTTTGAAGATGACTTCGCTATCAATTGTCACGGCGGAAGCGCTTGCTTCTGCGACCTGCACTTGGCAGAATTTGCCAAACGGACAGGAGAGTATTACACCCGAGAGAGACTAGAGGAGATTTTCGCGGAACGCACGCCCGCGGCGATTGGCCTGCGCCGGGCCTGGGCGGAGTTATCCAGGGATTCTTTGGTCGGTCTCGCCGCCGAGATTCGGGCAGCGGTCGATGTCGCCAGCCCGGAGATCCCAATGGGCAGTATGCAGCCCGGTTGCTCGGATAATGACGGTGACAGCACTGCGGCTGTGGCGGCCGCCTTCGCTGGCAAAAAACATCGCCCCTTTGTCCGGCTTTACGGTACTTCATATTGCAGCGACGAGGCCGCAACCCTACCAGA
>CAZUCG010000320.1:0-4070 GCA_964619145.1 uncultured Lentisphaeraceae bacterium
GCCTGGCTGGTTTGCTTAGCTTGATAAATGTTAACCGATGCACAAAAAGGACATTGTTATGAGTATCAGCCCTAAAAAAAGCAAAAATGGCATAGTTTGTTATCTGCCGAAAGAGCGCTTCGGATATTTTGGCTGGCCGAGCATCGCCCGGCAGGACGATGGGACGCTGCTGGTCGTGGCCTCTGGCTTGCGAGTCGCGCACGTCTGCCCTTGGGGCAAGACCATAATTTGCCGTAGTTCTGATAACGGCGAGACTTGGAGCTATCCACAAGTCATCAACGATACGCCAATGGATGACCGCGATGCCGGCATTGTTAGCCTGGGTGGTCAACGCGTCGCTGTTACTTGGTTTACCTCTAATACCACAGTTTATCACAAGCCCGACCCAGTCACTGGCTGGCCTGAAGCAAGCAAAGAAGAAGGCGCCATCTTGGATGCGTGGGGTTTGCCTATGTGTACCCGCAATATTGGCTCCTGGCTACGCGTCAGTCCCGATGGCTATTACTGGAGTGAGCCTAGTCTAGTGCCGGTAAATACACCGCACGGTTTTATTGTTCTGCAGGACGGCTCCTGGCTGTATTTCGGTAAGAGCTGGGAAATTGACCGCACCACCGCGATGCATATCCACAATGCGCCGATTATCGCGGTTCGTTCCACTGACGAGGGCAAGACTTGGGAAAGGCTGGGCAGCGTGCCTCTGGCGGAAGATTGCAACAACGATTGGGTGCACGAACCGCACGTGCTGGAATTGGCGGATGGCGGACTGCTCGGAGCGATCCGGACCCATAAGCCCCATAGTCCATTCCGAATCACTCTTACACGTTCCTGGGACGGCGGGCGCTCCTGGACGACGGCCGAAGAGTGCGGGGTGATCGGCTCGCCGCCGCATCTGTTGCGGCATTCTTCTGGCGCTATTGTTATGGTCTATGGCTATCGCCTGGAGCCATTTGGGCAACGCGCCAGAGTCAGTTATGACGAGGGAAATAGCTGGGGCGACGAGATTATCTTGCGGGCTGACGGACCCCGCAGTGACCTCGGTTATCCCGCTTCAGTGGAATTGCCAGATGGCGAGATTATGACTATCTATTATCAAGCTCTGAAGCTGGACGATCGCCCCGGTGTTCTGTACACTAAGTGGGAATTGCCGGCGAAGGCGTGAGGAAGGATACGAGATTGCTAATGAGTAAAAAAGTGCAAGTCGAGGCCGTGATTCGCGCCCACGAGAAGATTCGTGGCGAGTATCGGCAATTATTTCTGGCAGCACCTGGCATTGCTCAAGCCGCCCAGCCTGGGCAATTCGTGCATTTGCAACTGCCGGGGCTGGCCGAGCGAGTCCTGCGGCGCCCATTTAGCATTAGCTCAGTCGAGGTCGAGAGCGGTCTTCTGCGCATCGTCTATAAGGTCGTGGGCGTAGGCACTGAGCATTTGCAGAACTTACAGGTGGGGCAGAGCGTGAATGTTCTGGGCCCGCTTGGCAATGGCTTCTCGCCGTTGCCGGGCGACCGCCCCAGTGTCCTGGTCGGTGGCGGCTATGGCTGTGCAGCGATGTACTTTGTCGCGTTGCGAGCGGCGGTGCCGCCGCTGGTGCTGCTGGGCGCCCGCAGCCAGGAAGATATTATTATGACTGAGGAATTTCAGGCCTTGGGCTGTGAAGTACGCATTGCCACAGATGACGGCACTCTCGGAGTAAAGGGCCGAGTGACGGCGTTGCTGGAACAGACGAAAAAAGAATTGCCCCAGGCCTGGCTGGCGGCCTGTGGCCCAGTGCCGATGCTGAAAGCATTGTCGCAATTTGTGCAGAAACAGCGCTGGGATGGCGAGTTGAGCATCGATAGCGCGATGTGCTGTGGGATGGGTGCCTGCTTCGCTTGTGTCATCAAAATGAAAGCCGATAATGAACAGGGCTGGACGTACGTCCGCGTCTGCCACGACGGACCGGTGTTCAGGGCGACGGAAGTCTTCTGGGATTAATCCTCCCAGAGAATGAGATTTATTGCCAAAGGCCCGCCTAGATATCTCACTATGGGTAAATTCCTGACCATATTATTGCTGAGCTGTTTTTTCCTGCTTATTCCTCGTGGACAGGCGTTGCCGTTTTTAGCAAAAGCAAATTCGGCGGAGAGTACGGCTGAGAGCACCGCTAGCGAGGGGGCTGCGCTAACAGAATCAGCCGATTCGGCAGTTGATTCTGGGCCTGCAGCTCCAGGTCGGCTCGCTTTGAATTTGGAGCGCTTGCAGGTCTTGGAATTATCTGACCAAGACGGTCTCGACTGGCGGCGAGACTGGTGGAAATATCTGACTATGGCATTGGTGGGCGCGATTTGTCTCTTGCTGGTCGTGCATATTACCAATTTAATCCTGCGGATTGTCGGCGTATTTATCTGTGTCGGCAGCGGTGTCCTGGGAGCGATATTCGTTTCGCCAATGTTGACAGGGTGGCTGCCGCAGATGATGCCCGATAAACTAGCTGCCCGTGTCAGCCCAGACGTAATCTGCCTGTTTTTGGGGGCGCTGTGCGGATATGCACTGGCCGCCACTATCTTGGCGATTCTGCGCAAACCGGCTCAAAGGAATAAAAAGAATGCCTGAAGATAATCTTGCCGCCGCCACAACATCTGTCGTCAGTCTGGCGGTTGTGCCTAGCTATGACGAGCCAGCGTTGCTGCTGCAGCGCCTGCGCGAGGCACTGCAGCCTCTGGGCGGGATGGCGGCTTTTGTGAAGCCTGGGCAGCGGGTGCTGTTGAAGGTGAATCTGGTGGCTCCAACCCGGCCTGAGCAGGCAGTGACTACGCACCCGGAAGTCCTGCGGGCAGTCATTCGACTGGTGCAGGAAGCCGAGGGAATAGCGTGTGTCGGAGATGGACCAGGCGTCGGCGATACCCGCACCGCGATGTCTGTCGGCGGCCTCCTGGCGGTCGTCCAGGAAGAGGGTGCCGAGATGCTGGAGTTCGCTGAGACCGTGGTTTTTGAGAATCTAACCAATCGCGTCGGCAAACGGATTTCGTTGTGTCGGCACCTGCAGGATTGCGAGGTCCTGATTACCCTGCCCAAGCTCAAAACGCACGTCCAGATGGCCTTTACCGGCGCCTTGAAAAACCAATTCGGTTTGATTCCTGGCCCCGCCAAGGCAGAGATGCATTTTCGCTTCCAGAATCGTGACCGATTGGCAGATTACCTGCTTGATATAAACCGTATCGCCCGCCCGGCACTGGCCATTATGGATGCCATTGTCGGAATGGAGGGGCCTGGCCCCAGCGGCGGCACACCTCGGCAGATCGGCGCGCTGATAGTCGGTGCTGATTTGACTGCGGTGGATGTGCTCGCCTGTGCTATCATCGGCCTGGACCCGGAGGCGAATCCGCTGAACTTGGCCGCCCGTAGAGCGAATTTTGGCGCTACGCGCCTGGAGGAGATTAAGGTAGTCGGTACGTCGTTGGAGGAGCTGCGGGTGCCTGATTACAAGCTGGTGCAGGTGCCAGTGAATATTTTGCGAATTCTGCCGCTGCCCAGCGGAGTATTGCGTTGGCTGCGTCGGCAGTTATCACCGCGGCCTTATATTGATAAAAGCAAATGCATCCTCTGCCAGCGTTGTGAGGTTGGCTGCCCAGTCTCGCCAACCGCTATCCGACCGAAGAACTCGCCAGGACGGGAAGTCGATGAGAAGACTTGTATCCGCTGTTATTGTTGCCACGAATTCTGCCCGGTCAAAGCGATTGATTTGCGCAAGAGCCATTTGGACCGCTGGCTGCATCTCAATAGCCTGGCTAATAAAATCTCCAAGCTGCTGGGGAAGATCGTCTCATTATGGCGCTAAGCAAGTAAGCGCAGCGCCGTCAGTCGCAAAGAAAGGAAGAATATCTATTCAGAGTCCTTGGCTGGCAGTTGTCCGACTAGCGTAACGCTCTGGAGAGCTAGTTCAGGGATGGACCCTGGCCTTTGCGTAATAAATATTTGGCGCAGATGATCTTCGGCCGGCCATTGCGGTCAGCGACTACCGCCTTGTGACCTAGTTTTGCCTTTAACTCCAGTTCTTCTAGTACAGCTTGACGCAAAATTTCCAACGCTATTTG
>CAZUCG010000321.1:0-4036 GCA_964619145.1 uncultured Lentisphaeraceae bacterium
CGTTTGCAAGTTTACAGGTAACAGTATGGCCAGAAGGCCAGGAAAACGGTTAAATGGCTAAACTAAAGTATGGACGCCAGTCCACCCCAAGTATTCAGTGTGTTCAGTAGTTTTAATTCTTTTTGGACGGGCTCTAGTTACAAGTTTTCCAGAAATCAGGCTACACTTGTAGATCAAATAATATCCCTGAGCCTGACAAAGCCAGACGGCAGACTTGGCCCTGCAACGCTGCGGGAACAGGGATATCCAAGGCCGTGTTTTTCTGACCGCTGAGGGACATTGGCGCTATACTCTTCAGCGTGTTACCAAAGGCATCGCACCAGCGCAATTGCATCTCGGCATCCGCGCTAAGATACAGCTGCAGGTTGTCTTTGCACAGGCGAATGGCCGGGGAGCGCACTTGTCCGTCTTGAAGACACAGGCCAAACAAACGGTGTACGTCTATTTCCGCCGCAACAATGGTGCTTTGCGGCTCAGAGCCATCAACGGTAACGCAACTGTGATCGAAGTTCGCTATAGCGTAATACAGTGTCAAAGTGTTACCAGAACGTAATAGACACTGGGCCGGTACTACCGAATAAACTTTTTGTGAGTCCTCCAACAGCGGCAGGCAGTTCTCCCGATATGGACGCTGCCAGGAACGACCATCGAGGGACCAAACCGGTTCAATGGTCAATTGCTGCGCCTGACAGCGGTAACGACCTAACAACCCCAGACGATAACCATCCAAGTCAGTAGAGGTCAAATAGTAGAATTGCAGGTCACTGGGATCTTGTTCATCAGGCAGGAGGATGACCTCCGGAGTGCTCCAATGCCAGCCATCCGGACTAGTCCAACGCTGGATCATCCGAATCAAACTTTCCCGTAAATTTTTATCTTTAGGGCGTTCCTGTCCGGCCGGATAATACATCAAGGCGGCACTGAAGAGTTCCCAACTACCGTCTGGCCGTCGATAGACTGTGCTGGCATCATTGCATTGTAAATGCAATGGCCATTTCTCCTGCTGGCAGAGGATATCTCTGTGATGGCAGAATGCGATGGACTGCTCGCCAGTGACCATCTGCCAATTCAAGCCATTGCTGCTGTTGGCAACCATAAGTCTGACTTGGCGCCCCTCAATATGCCTGTATGCCCAGAAGAACATCCGCCAATCATTGCGACTTAGCTGCAGGACATTGGCTAGCAGTGGCTTGAATTCAAGAGGCAAGCCCGATAGAGAAAAATACCCATCCGTGTCACGCAACAACGGGAATTTCTTGATTTTCCCACGTTGGTCTTGCTCAGCCAAGGCCAGGTTGAAGTCGTGATTAGCAAATGAATGCAAGGAATAATAGAAGCGACGTTTATTGCCGCAGTCCAGTACTGAGGATATGATTGTTGTCAGGATTTTGTCAGTCTCCCAATCCTCGCTATTACGCAAAACAACGCCCTGCTTGTGCCAGGTACCAAAACAAGGCTGTACGGCAGCATTCAATTTTTCCCATTGCGGGGCAATGATGGTCATCTAGTTCTCCGTTTTGAGTGAACGTGGAAAAAGCTTACTGGTACGACAAGAGGGAAGTGCTTCCCTTTAACTGCTCTGATGCTTATTTCCTGATGAACCGCGGGCCTTTCGGAGTGTCTTTCACCAGGCAACTCTGCACGTCAAGTTCTTGGCAAATAGCGGCCATCAGAATCCCATCGTGGGCATTGCATCTTCTAAGTGTAAACATCCAAGCCCTGGACGATGTGTCTGCTCAGCCCCGATGCTGAACAGCATTGTCCAAGCTGGGAGGAAAAGAATTCCAAGCCACTCAGCCGATTTTTATTACTTGGGTGTTTTCGTTTCCTACTGGTATCGATGACTTTGTAATAGGCTAACCCAAAAAACCAAAAATACAAATTTAAGATTTAAGATAGTCACAATAGTTCAATAGTTCAACCAGCTCATCTAAAGTGTCAAAGTCATTGCTGAACACTATACTGGCAAGCATCCACTGGCACGAGTATTCGCCTTGGGGGGAAGGCATTGCTGGAAACTACTGGCTACGACGAGTCCAGTGACGTCTCGCCATTCCTGTGTGCGCGGAAGCTGTCTAAGTCGAATGTGTCCCACTAAACAGTTGCATTCTGCCTGCTGTCAATTCAACGTGCCTTGCCCTGATGTGCTCGCATTCGTTTCTCAGAGAGTCCATTTCTAGCAGATGACCTGCATTATCGCAGCCTTTTTGCTTTAGAAAATGGCTTCGGGCTATGGCAAAGAGGGCAGCCCCAGCTCTTTGAGGAATGCGTTGTGTTTTTTAGTTGCCGCCTTGATCGCGTCCTCGATTTCAACTAGCTCGTCATAAGTCGCCGCGAGATCCATCTCGGGTTCTGTAACCGCAGTGCTGACGTAGCGCGAGATATTGAGATTGTAGTCATTGTCCTCGACTTCCTGCATCTCCACCCGCCGAGAGTAGCGCTTCACTTCTTTCCGATGCTGGTAGGTATCGATGATCTTGGCGATATGTTCTTCGCTCAATTGATTCTGGCGTTTGCCCTTCTCAAAGTATTCGCTGGCGTTGATAAAGAGCACGTCATCCGGCTTCTTACATTTCTTCAGCACCAGGATGCACACCGGGATGCCAGTGGAAAAGAACAGGTTGGCGGGCAGGCCGATGACGGTATCAATATGACCATCTTTCAGTAGCTTGCTGCGGATGCGGGCTTCCACGCCGCCCCGGAACAGTACGCCGTGGGGGAGGATAATCGCCATTACGCCTTCATCCTTCAGGAAGTGGAAGCCGTGCAGCAAAAATGCCAAATCCGCAGCAGATTTTGGCGCGACGCCATAATTCTTGCAGCGGATATCCTCGCTCATTGCCTCGGTTGGGTCCCAGCGATAGCTGAAGGGCGGATTGGCGACGACAGCATCGAAAGAGGGTTTCTTGGCGGGATTCAGCTCGCGCAGCATATCCCAGTCGTTGGTCAGGGTGTCGCCGTGGTAGATTTCGAACTCCGAGTCTTTCATCCCGTGCAGCAACATATTCATCCGGGCTAAGTTGTAGGTGGTGATATTTTTTTCCTGGCCGTAGACCTTGCCGATGCCGTGTGCTCCCATACGCTTGCGCACATTAAGCAAAAGAGAACCGGAGCCGCAGGCGAAATCGAGGACGCTGGCTAGGTGTTTTTTCTGTCCGGTAGCGGGTTCCTGGCTGTCCAGAGTGACGATGGCGGACAAGATGCTGGAAATCTGTTGCGGCGTATAGAATTCGCCGGCTTTCTTGCCCGACCCGGCCGCGAACTGCCCAATCAGATATTCGTAGGCATCGCCTAGCGCATCGATGTCGGAAGAAAAGTCCGCCAGCCCCTCTGCAATTTTCTGGATGATCGTGCAGAGCTTGGCGTTGCGTTCAGCATAAGTTCTGCCCAGTTTTTCCGAGCTCAGGTTGATTTCCGAAAACAAGCCCTGAAAGGTACTCTCGAAGGATTCATTCTCGATGTACTTAAAGGCAGTCTGCAGCGTGCTAAGTAATTCTCCGTTCTGGGTGCGGGCTAAATGCGCGATACTGGTCCAGAGATGCTCCGGCTTGATGACATAATGCACCTTGCGGCGCATCTGCTTTTCAAAGTCGCTAATGTCAGCAGGATTGTTCGCATACCAGATAGTCAGTGGCACTAGGGTGTCGTTGCTGTCGATCCTCGGATAATCCCTTCCCAATTCTCGTTCGGCCGCCGTCTCGTAATTGTCCGAGAGGTAACGCAGAAACAGGAAAGACAGCATATAGTCGCGGAAATCATCCGCGTTCATCGCGCCACGCAGCTGATCAGCGATGCTCCATAAAATTTTGCCTAATTTTGTTTGCTCAGATTTGGTCATAATGGTTTTTTCTATTTGTTAGCTCTGACAAGGCGTTCTCAGCCTAGCCCGGGAGGGGTGCTGTCCTTTGGTCGAAAAGATATTGTGGATATAAACCTTGCAGAATGAATGTGCCATAGTCTTAATTGTTATGAAATGCCTTTCAGGGCATAAATTGACTTTGTTCACTGGCCCCCGGGCGTTGCCCGGGGCTACGAT
>CAZUCG010000322.1:0-4027 GCA_964619145.1 uncultured Lentisphaeraceae bacterium
ACGAGTTTCGAATCTGGAATGAAGCTCGTTCGATTGAAGAGCTGGAACGCTGGCAGTATCAGATTGTCCCGACTCACGCTACGATTAACACCTCGTTTAACACGGCGATCTTTAATCAGCTGACCAGCGGGCAGGCCACACAGACCCCGTATAATATGATGGATTATATGTTCTTGCGACCATTGTATATGTACAGTGATGTACTGCTGGCATATTATCGCTTTGATGATCGCGGTGACTTTGCTGAGGATTATGTCAACTTCCTGGATCGCTCCTACTTCCTGGACATCCATAAGGCTTTTGCCTACACCAGTGAAACAGAGAACGAGTTTGCGCCAATCGACGGTGTTGATGATGAGGATGGCGACTATCTGCCGGAATGGTGGGTGAATCTGCACAACTTGAGCAAATGGCGGCAGATGGATTTCGCCAGTTTGGCTGCTATGGCCGGTGACTGGATGCAGGTAGTGGCGTCCAACAATATCGGCATCAATGGCCGGGATATCAACGGTTGGGATACCAATGCCGGCATCATCCATACGGCTGGTTCGACGACCCAGCCCACGACTGGCCCGACCCCAATTGCGACGGCTGGGCATATCGTGCGTGACTTCACGGCTTTCAGCTCAATTGGCACAGTTGATGGCGGCGCACCGGAAAATTTCGAGTACGTCGATGTAGCTTCCGCGGTACTCTTCCCCTCTGGTATGTATACCGAGCTGTGGAAATATATCGTTTTGGACCGCAAGCCTGAGACGGCGCCGTTTACCTTGACCTTGTTCAACGGTAGCGTGACCCGGATGCTGGTCAACGGCCGCAATGTCGGTCTAACTGGTGCCGGTACGGTTGATATCGCCGAATACTTGGAACTGGGTCGTAACCAGATTTATCTGTATCTGGCGGATACGGGTGGTCGGACTATGACAGTGAGAGGTGTTGTGGCACCTGGTTACTGGACTTACAACACTGGTGGGGCTGCCCCGCAACTGATTCCGACTCCTTGGGCGGCGCAGAACTACACCTTCCCGCTTGCCTCGATGAAGGCTGATATGGCCTTGCGGGTTGACGGCAAGGAAGTCATCGTCCGTGGTGACCAATACAAATACGACCCGCGTAGTGTTTGGCACGGCCGTACGGCTACCCAAGCGCATTACTTGACCAGCATCAGCGCTAATGACTTGTCGGATAAATATGTCGGTCATTTGCAATATGGTATTGACAATGACCCAGATAATCCGATGCCTGGTCAGGCGCCGTTTACTCGTGGTGACGGCTTGTCGAACCTGCTGGAGTACTTGGTTGGTACCAACCCCTATGACTCTGATACTGATAAAAACGGTATTTCTGATGCCAATGAGGACTTCGATGGCGATGGTCTGCTGAATGGCAGTGAGGACAAATACGGCACCGACCCGACTCTGGTTGATACCGATGATGACGGCGTGGACGATAACGAGGAAATAAGTCGTGGCTATGACCCGACCGACGGTAATAGCCCGCTCGTCTTGCGCGCGATGCATTTTGCTCAGCCGGTCACCACTCCGCCGGCGACCAGCTACTTGCGCTTCCCGGTACAGAACCGCTTCGCCTTGTCTGACTGGACGGTCGAGATGTGGATTCGCCCTGATGCCTCACAGCCAGCCAATCCGGACGGCCAGATATTGCTGGAGCGCTCCATTGGCTATTATGATGACGGCACAAACAAGAAAAAACTGATCAATTACGGCTTGCGCTTGGAGCCCACCTTACAAGTTTCCGCGTATTACTCGGATAGCACTGGCATTCAGACTGGCAATGTCGCCACTTCGCCCAGCAAGGTCAAGGCCAACGGCAAGACTTGGACCCACCTGGCGATGACCTTCGATAGCCAAACCAGGATGCTGACTCTCTGGCTTGATGGCGTAAATGTCCGCCAGTTGAATGGCCGAGTGGAGCCGATTACTGCCGGGCCAGGTTTGACTACTGTCCGAGTAGGTGAATTCTACAATGGCTCTATTGATGAATTGCGCTTCTGGAATAGCGCTCGCAGCGAAGAGGAAATCAACGCCAGCAAGACCTCGGTTCTGGTTGGTAATGAAGGCGCGCTGGTGGCCTACTATCGCTTTGATGACGGTGGGGAGACTGCCCAGGATAGCTTGGCTGCCAGCTTCGGCGACTGGAAGAATAGTTGGCGCAATGCCGCTAATCTCGTCGGTTCGGCCAAATTTACTGATCCTTTGGAAGGTGATAGCCCGGTTGAATCTGGTGATGGTGACAGCGATGGCGATGGCTTGCCGGATTGGTGGGAATTGAAGTATTTCGGCGATATAACTATCACTGATGGCACTACCGACTTTGATGGCGATGGTTTGACTGACTACTACGAATATCTCGCCGGCACTAGCCCCATTGACAAGATGACCAGCGAAGTCAGTGATATTTTTGGCAAGCTCAAGAATCCTACTCTGCTGGATGCCTTTTGGGACCCCGATTACGATGGTTTGACTAACGAACAAGAGCAGTACTACGGTACCCATCCGCGCTTGCCTGACAGTGATGATGATGGCGTGCTCGATGGTAGCGAGATTGCTGCCGCTGAGCCACTGCGGACCACCAGCCCATTGCATTCGATGGACCGTTGGGATACTGCCGAGGGCAAATATGCCGCCGGAGCTGAGCGCTTTGTCAACCGCTATCTGATCTTGTCGGCTATCGGTGATGGCAAGAACGAAGGACTCGATGTGCCTCTGGCGGCCGCAGAACGCGACTTATTGATGAGCTCCTGGACGGTCGAGGCCTGGGTGCGGGCTGCCAATCCGGCCGATGCTTCTGGTGCTTTGGTTCAGCGAATGGTAGGCGACCTGGTGGGCTTCAAGCTTGGCTTGACCGCTGGCGTGCCTTACATCGAATACCAGACGGCTGCGGGCAGCTTGAAGAGCTTGCGTTTCGATGCTACTACTACTATCCCAGCCGCTACTTGGACTCATTTGGCTGCGACTTGGGATATTGGTTCTCGGACTTTGCGACTCGTCCTCAATGGCGTCTCCGTGACCGAGACTATCTACTCCAGCAAGGATCAGGATTGTCTGCCGGTTTTCGGCACCAGCACCTTTGCCTTGGCGGTGCCGGCGCTTGCTGGCACGCCTTGGAGTGCAGATATTCATCTGGACGAAGTGCGCATCTGGCAATCTGCCCGGAGCCTCCAGCAGATTGACCTGCGCAAGCAAAGTAAGGTCCAGGCTGATGCCTTGGAGTTGTTCCGTTGCTTCCGTTTTGATGACGGCGGCCTCGGCATTGAGGACTTCGCGCATCCCGGCTGGCAGAATCAGGATACATATAGCATCCTAGCTTCCAGCTACAATGTGACTACGGCTCGGCCGACACTCGCAATGGATACAGCTTGGGAAATAGTTCTTGGAGAGTCACCTGCTTACTCGGGCATTGCTGATAAATTCTTTGGCGATGCCGCTTGGTTGGGCACGAACAATGCTTTGTCTTTCTACGGTATCGATGACGCCGATGGCGACGGTATGCCGGATTGGTTCGAGAACGTCTGGGGAATTGATGACCCCGCTGGCGATTTCGACGAAGATGGCCTGACTAACCTTTACGAGTACCTCTGTGGTACTGATCCGGTGAATAGCACTAGCAATGCTGATTACGTAGGTATTGCTACTGCCGGCGAAAAACTGAAGAACTATGAGAAACAACAGTTCGGCCTTGATCCGCGTTTGACCGACAGTGACGGCGATGGCGTCTCGGATTATGACGAAGTGTATGGCCGTACAGCCGCCAATGACGATGCTTCTCTCTTTGCTCGCGCTGACCTCGATACATTTGCGATGGACCCGCTTGACCCGATGATGAACCACGCCAAGCCGGTGTTAAAACACTTGGTTTTGAATGGCAATATGCTAATTGTACCGCCTCAGGCCAAACACGCGCTGGGCAGCTGGACAATTATGGCTTGGGTCAAGGGTGATGCTGGTCAGACTGGCAGTATTGTGCGTCGTGAAGTCGCTGCTGGAGTAGTCAACTACGAACTCGG
>CAZUCG010000323.1:0-4012 GCA_964619145.1 uncultured Lentisphaeraceae bacterium
GGACAACCAATGCATATATATGATACGCTGGCGCATCAATACCTCGGCGAATTCGCAGAACTGGCCCTGGAAATAGCGCCGTTCGCAGTACGCACACTGGCGCTGCTGCCAACGCAAATGGCTCCTTTTCAGGGCGAAATCAGCTGGGACGGACAGCAGTTTAATATTGCCCTGTCTCGTGGCAGCCGTGGATCAGCCGGAGTAGTTCGCCTGGAAGTCAGCTGCAACGGTCAGGAGCAACGCTGTTACGCAGGCAATCACCTGCTCGCCGACCAGCTTGATCTGACGGTTGCTCCTGGGTTGATTCCAGAGGCGGGAACTTGGCAGCTGCGAGTAACTGATCTTTTTGCTGGCCAGGTTATTGAACGCGAATATCAACTACCAGAAGGGGGCGCCCGATGACCAGTATTGGCAAAAGCATAGTGCTGACGCTGCTGACAGCGGCCACGGCATTGCTGGCCGAGGTGTCGGTAGTACGCCTGGATCTGGACGATAGCGAAACCGCTCGCAGCAATTATCAAGCCCTGTCCTTCCGCCTTTGGGGAAGCGGAAAATACCGTCCTGATCCAACTCAGCGGGTGACAATAGTCACCTTGAGCAACTCGCGTTGCGGCTATGTCCTGCAGCTGTCCGGGACTCAATCGGCAGAGGGACGCTGGACAGCAACGCTGGGGATGCCCTACCCCTCAAAGGCTAACTGGTACTCAAACGCATTTTTTTCTTTCCGCTGCGGGGCAATCAAATCCCAAGATTGTCACATCGAGATTCTGGAATGCCGCAGCGGTGCTGAACAAGGCCTGCTGCAGTTGCACTACAGTAAGGGAGATTTCACCGCCCGCTTGGAGATTACCCTGCTGGAGGACGACGACCGATTGCTGTTTGCTATGCACCCAGAAGCCATTCCAGCGGGTGTTGCCAATTATCAACTTGAATTGCTGTGTTATCCATCATCTTACGGCGGCGGATTTCAAGAAGGTAAGGATATCAGAAAGCGCGAGGCGCAGACGCCCAGCCGTACCCTGAACCCGGGGCCCACAGTCACTCTCGAAAACGACGAGAGCTGGGTATGCTTTTACGACAAATACTTTGATGTGGCGCTGAATCGTGGCGAGGGACCGTGTGCGATTCTCTACAACCCCCGCCAAGTTGAACGGGCGGAGGCTCTAGTCGGCGATTACGCCTGCTCATTGCGGCTGAGCCTGCCGGTAAGCCAACCGGCAGGGCTGATGTTGTGGGACTTCCACACTTGGGGCAACCGCTCAGCACTCGATTTTATGCAGGCACTACAGGTAACATACTGACAATCCCGAGCCAGGCACACATTTTCCTGCGAAAATCTGCTCTGCTTGCAGCCGTTATCCAACTGGAAACACTTCGCCTGCCGCCGGACAACCACTTCAAAGCTTTGCCCGCTGACCGCGAAAAACAATACAGCATCCGCAGCAATCGGCAAATCGGAACAAGAGATTGCCTTGACCCCCAACTGCGCTGACCTGAAGGATAGTAGCATTGTCGTAGCGCTCTATACTGTAAATTTCCAAACCCTAACGCATAATTTCAAGGAGTTCCAGAGATGTCTTTTACCAACAAGCTCCAGGATGGCAAAGAAGTCAAGATTAGTTTCTTGAACAAACGGACCGCACGAATTCAAATCTGTCCCGCAAAACGAGAAAATACTGACAGCGCCTTGAATCGCTATCAGTTTATTCAGGAAAATCGGCAGAAAACAGAGCTCACCGAAACGCTGACCGATAACTGTGTGTGCTTGCAATCTTCAGCGTTTGCCATCCATTGTGATTTGCAAAACGGCCTGCTTAGCGCCAAGACTAAGTCTGGGCATAAGTTGTTCGAGCTCTCTAAGCTGAGCTTCGAAGGGAAGTATGCGCGGCTGGAGTTCAGCGCCGAAAAAGACGAGGACTGGATCGGCTTTGGCGACCAAACTCGCGAACGGCTTTATCACCGCGGACATACAGCCACCTGCTGGGTCAGCAATGTCGCCTCGTATATCCCGGTGCCATTTTTTATGTCAACCCACGGCTATGCTATCCTCGTCAATACTACCCATCAGGTCCTCTTCGATATGGGCTGCACTAACGCAGACACTTTCAGCTGGCAGGATGCACGAGGAGTTGTCGATTTCTATGTCTTTGCCGCGCCGACATTCAAGGAACTAATTGCGCTGTACACCGACCTCACCGGCAAGCCGAAATTGCCGCCAGAATGGTCCTTCGGACTCTGGTACATCTGCCGAACTCAGGCAAATGATGCCGAGGTGATGAGCGATGCCCTGAATCTACGACGGGAGGGAATACCCTGCGACTTGATCGGACTCGAACCAGGCTGGATGGAAGACAATTACGATCAGACAATTGCTAAAAATTGGAACACAACCCGCTTCCCCCTACCCGACTGGCAAAAAAAATGCCAGTTTACCTTTATCAAGACTTTACAACGTATGGGCTTCCATCTGGAACTCTGGCTCTGTAACGATTTCGACTTGAGTTTTGAAGAAGAACGCCGAATCAAGCGACTCGCGGAGGAAAAAGAGGCAACTGCGGCCGTTTTCCAAGCGGACGCCGAGCAGGATATGCACTTCGCACAGCCAATTTATCTGGACCTTATCAGCAAACGTGATGAAGCGTGGTTCGAACACCTGAAAAAATTTGTCGCCTGGGGCGCTGATTTTTTCAAACAGGATGGCGCTTTTCAAGTCTGTACCCATCCCGATCGTCTTTACGGAAACGGGATGCTGGATGCCGAAATGCACAACCTCTATCCGTTGTTATATTCGCGGCAGATGTGGGAGGGTTTTGCGGAATATACTAAACGCCGACCAGTCGTCTTTACGGTGTCTGGCTGGACTGGCTTCCAGAGTTGGTGCGGGACTTGGACTGGCGATACCGGCGGGCGCCTCGAAACCCTTGGGGCGATGCTGAATACCGCTATGCTGGGACACTGCTGGGTGACTAATGATATGGAGGTCACCCAGAAAGAAGGAATCCATTTCGGTTATCTTCAACCCTGGAGCCAAATCAACAGTTGGACTTATTTCCGGATGCCGTGGCTACAGGGCGGCGAACTCTTGGCGCTGCACCAATTTTACAGCCAGCTGCGCTCTCGCCTGATTCCGTATATCTATTCCTGGGCACGAAGCGCAACCCTGACCGCAATCCCGCTGATGCTGCCCCTGAATATCGAGTTTCAGGATGATAAGAACTGCCGAACCATCTTGCACGAATACCTACTAGGACGAGATCTCTTGGTCAGCATCTATAAGGATGAAGTTTATTTCCCCCGCGGGCAATGGAAGGACTTCTGGAGCGGACGCGTCATAGCAGGCGAAAGCAGGCAAAAGATAACCTGGCCCGAAAACCGGGGCGGGGGTTTGTTTTTACGCTCCGGCGGAATCGTGCCGTTAGGACCAGTTATGCAGTATCGCGGCGAACGCCCTGTCGATGAAATCGAGCTGTATCTCTTTCCCGCTGAGACGGCATCCACTTTTACCCTATACGAAGATGATGGCATTACCTTCGAGTATCTTCAGGGAAAATTCACCCTGACAGAAATTTCGTTGCACAAAGAAGGGACTACAGTGCACATTAACATCGGCGAAACGCCGGCTGACAAGAAACGCTGTTGGTCCCTTGTCGTGGCACTAGAGATGTGCCCAAAAAAGGTAAAAAATAATCAACTGCTTGTCCCTGCTGACAAGCAACACTGGGATGCCGAGCGGAAAGAATTACGGATAGCCGGCATTGATGCCGGCAGTACAGCAATTTTCCTCGAGGCGTAAACGCTAGTCCAACCAGCTAGTGACACGTAACCAACTACTGGGGAATAATCTACAATCATAATTTCGCGGTTCAACGAAATAGAACGGCTCATAATCTCGAAACCAAACATAATTTCTGCAAAACAAAAAACATTGGCAACCACACAACCACACAACCAACTGTCGGGGAATAACCTACAATAATAATTTTGCGGTTCGACAAAATAGAACGGCTCATAA
>CAZUCG010000324.1:0-4009 GCA_964619145.1 uncultured Lentisphaeraceae bacterium
ACCGCAATTTCTGGTACAATTTCTTTTCGTGTCGGGGCTTGCTGATATAAAGCATCCAGCTCTTGCCGGGATGCTCAGACAAAATCGCATTGATGTCATTTTCAGAAACGATTGGCAAAACTCACCTCAGGTAAAGACAAATTCAGGAGCGAAACAATAGCATAATATATTCCCTGACCCAGAGAGTGTCCAGCCCAAGCACAAAAATCGCCTGCTTATTTTAAGTTTGCCAATTGAAAACCTAAACGCAATACTTGATTTGGATTGACACCAGAGGCATTTAATCGGGCTAAGGTAGAGGCGCATCTCTCTCCTCGCGGCTCGCGCGCGTCAAAATTAGGGATGGAGGTCCCCCAATGGTAGGGTGGGCTTGAGAAGCCCACCTTAATGGCCGCAGAAGAAACATAGCCTTTTTTGGCAAAACTGGCAACACTAAAATCGCAGTTTAGCAAACATTCATTGAGATTCCCTTATTTTCTCTTAGAAGGACAAACATTCACCGTTCGGCAATCCCTGCCAGCGAATAACTGAGCGAATAAAGTTCAAACTTCCTGACCTCGGGAGGAAAAGTTTAGTGTGAGAGTTTGTTTTCCTTGTGGCTTAAGAACATCGCCTTCAGGTCAAAACATTGCCTAAACCTCAAAAAAGCAAAAAGGCGCAAAGCTACTAGCCACAACCAACCCCTTTTTGCCTTAAATTTTGTTTTTTGAGCAGAATGGGTCAGGAATTCTGAAGTTATAGCGGTAATATTTTGCCATCGGAGCAAGCAAAAATAGCTTATAAAATCAAGCACGGATAATTTTTTACGGTTTTCGACTTGCATAAATGGAAATGGCACACATATTAACTCACTGTCAGCTGTTTTCAGATCCAAGCAGAAAAAATTCTCTCTTGGGTAGGATATTTTTCCCACTATGCTGTATCAGGGCTTGTCTGCTTTATGCTGGGAACGTATTTTCGTTTTAGGACAAGACTCTGTCGAGGTGTATGAAAGATGCCCTTAATTGCAATTACTGGCGGCATTGGTGCAGGGAAATCGACAGTTACTGCCCGCTTTAAGTTTCTTGGTGCAGAAGTGCTGGATGCGGATTACCTCGCCCACGATTTATACAAGCCCGCTTCGCCGGCTTGGCAAGCTATGGTATATCGCTGGGGTGAGGCCATAGTTTCTCCTGATGGCGCAATCGACCGGCAAAAGGTCGGCAAAATAGTTTTTTCGTCTAGCGCTGATTTGACTTGGCTCAATAGCCTTCTGCATCCGTTGTTGAAAGAGGCAATCCTTAGACAAGCCCAGGCGGCTCCCGCCGGTTTGTTTTGTGCCATACCATTATTGTTTGAGATTGGCTGGCAAGCTGAGGCAGCGGCAGTCATTTCTGTCTGGTGTGACCCGGACACGCAACGCCAGCGCCTTCTAGCACGCAACTGGTCTCCGGAACAAATTCAAGCACGTTTAAGTCAGCAGATGTCAATGGACGAGAAGTTACGCCGCAGTGACTACGGTCTCATCAGCAGCTGTTCTTGGCAACATTTTTTTCTTCAATGTGACTACCTTTATCGAACTTTGCAGGCGCATTTAGCTTAATTTTCTGCTACGACTCACATTTATTCGCACAGTACAGCAAGTCTAGCTTTTGACTCCCAAGCAGTGAATTGGTTCAGCCCGCATTAATGAACTATCGCTGACATTAGACAAAAAATAAAATTCCCGTCTATTTTATGTTTTTTTTGACAATCAGCACGAGCGGCGTCACAGTCTGAGCAGCCTTCGGCGGATATTTTCCACAGCCAGCGTATCCTTACAGAAATAACTTCTGCCACAGCATTCCCGCTCACAACTCAAAATAATTTTTAACCATAATTGCACTATACCAGGAACCCACTAATGACTACTGACAAGACTTCAAGCCCGGCTAATGATTCAAAACCCAGCAAAGCGACTTCTCCTCCCCGCAAGCGTGTTACTCGCAGTAAAAAGGCCTCTGTAGCTGAAGAGAAGGCCACCACACCGGCTGAGAAATCCGCCGCTAAGTCTTTTGTGCCCAAGGTCGTTTACGAACAACTGCCTAACTCTGCGGCAACTGAAAATGAGCCCCAGGACAGCGCGGAAGAGTCAGCCTCAAGCAAACCCACGCCAAAATTCTCCTTCAACTTTGGCCGCACGCTTGTTCCGCTGACTGGGACTCTGGTGAGTCTCTCAGATGGGCAGCCACAACCCGCGCGTCCTGCAGCTGCAGCGGTGCCGCCAGCGCGGGAAAAACCGGCTGCAGCGACACCGCCAGCGCCACAACCGCCGCCGCAGCAGCAGCAGCAGCAGCAGCGCCAGCCCAGTTATTCGTCGAGCAATCAGCCGTCTTCGTCTGCTAATCGCAATAGCCGCAACAGCAAGAACACGCAACCTCAGCGTCGCGGCGGCAAGGGCGTCAGGATGCAAGGCCTGCCGCAGGATTTTGAGTATGACGACCCTGGCTTGCCGGAAGAGCAGAGTCTGCAGGCCGATTACGATCGTTCTGACCGCATAACTCGTGAAGCCATCGACTTAGCGCATCTGCAGAACTTGGCTATGCCGGAGTTATGCCGAATCGCCGAGGCCCTCGGCCTGGAAGAAGCCGGGACTTTCGATAAGCACGAGTTGATTTTTAGCATAATGAAGCTTAACAACGCTGATGACAACGGCATTATGTACGGCAGCGGGATACTGGAAGTAATGTCGGATGGTTTTGGCTTCCTGCGCAGTTCGGCCTTCAGCTACTTACCCTGCCACGAGGATATTTATCTGAGCCCCACCCAAGTCCGGCGTTTCCTACTGCGCACTGGAGACACTGTCGTCGGCCAAATTCGTCGTCCCCGTGACCGGGAGCGATTTTTCCCGATGACCAAATTAGAGACCATCAATGGCGAGCCACCTGAACGCAAGCGCACGATCATTCCTTTTGAGCAGCTGACGCCTTTTTATCCCACTGAGCGTCTGCTAATGGAGCGCGATAAAACTGAAATCACTACCCGAGTCATTGACATCGTAACTCCCGTTGGTCGCGGTCAACGTGGTTTGATCGTGGCTGCACCACGCACTGGCAAGACGGTGATTCTACAAAAGATCGCTAACAGCATTACCACCAACAACGATAATGTGGTTCTGATTGTCCTGCTGATTGATGAGCGCCCAGAAGAAGTCACCGATATGAAGCGGATGGTACGCGGCGAAATTGTCAGCTCGACGTTTGACGAGCCGCCGGATCGGCACGTACAAGTAGCCGAAATGGTCATTGAAAAGGCCAAACGTCTAGTCGAATACGGCCAACACGTGGTGATCTTATTGGACAGCATCACCCGCCTGGCTCGGGCCTACAACACCATCGAACCACACTCAGGACGCATTCTCTCCGGCGGTGTCGATGCCAATGCCTTGCACAAACCCAAGCGTTTTTTTGGTGCCGCCAGGAATATCGAGAATGGCGGCAGCTTGACCATTTTGGCAACAGCCTTGATTGACACCGGTAGCCGTATGGACGAAGTCATCTTTGAGGAATTCAAGGGCACCGGCAATATGGAACTGCACTTGGACCGCCTGCTGGCCGACAAGCGCCTATACCCGGCCATCAACATCGACAAGAGCGGTACCCGCAAAGAAGAACTGCTGATCCCCGCAGAAGAGCTAGAACGCATCTGGAATTTGCGCCGGGCTCTGAGCAGCACCCAAGTCGTTGAGGGAATGGAAATGCTGGTCAATAAGCTGAAACGCACCAGTAATAATGCGGAATTTTTGAAAACCATCCCAGTAGAAAAAAATTAAATTCAATCATTGTTCAATAAATTTCGTCTTTAAGGCGTTAAGTGTCTGCCTTAGGGGTAAGAAAAACTCAGATAGTTAAGGATTATTATTATGGCACGAGAAACGATTAAATGTCCGAATTGCGATTGCAAAGTCTTACTGAGTGATGTGGAGAAAGAGGACGCCCATATTGACCTTTACCTCCAGATTGTTTTGCATATTTGTACTCTTGTTTAACAG
>CAZUCG010000325.1:0-3997 GCA_964619145.1 uncultured Lentisphaeraceae bacterium
GGAACCACACAACCGACTGCCTCGTCACAAAGCTGAGAATTGATCTTTGGACACACCGCAATCAGGGCACACCCAGTCGTCCGGAATATCCTCGAATGGCGTACCTGCCGGCACGCCGTTGTCCGGGTCACCAATAGCTGGGTCGTACACCCAATCACACACATCACAGACGTACTTCTTCATAATGGCTAATCCTTTCCGTTTGAAAAATCTTTCCTAGTTTTCTGAGGTCCAGCAGCAGTTTGCCGTACAGACCGCTTGCCAACCAATGGACTTTGCTGTACACCAACCGAGTTGCTTGTTTGATTCCTTTCTGCTAGAGGGGTTGCTAATGATTACTTGGGGGGGGGCGGAACAATTTTAAGCACTGTGCCCAAGTACACGTTCGTGGATCGACGCCACAGTCGCGCCAACCCACTTATTGCTGAATGCCGCTGCGATAATGCTAAAACCGATTATGATGCGTTCTCTATCAACTATTCGTTGCCACTGGCGAGATCAGTCAAGGTTTGTTTCAGGATAGTCGCTGAGGCCTGCAACGCCCGTCGTTCTTCATTGCTCAAGCGGCCAACAATAATGCGTTCAAGTCCAGCGCGAGAAACAATGCACGGGACACTAAGACAGACATCGTGCAGATCATATTCTCCAGCTAGCAACGTCGAGACGGTCAGGACGCTGTGTTCGTTGCGCAGGATTGCGCCAACCACCCGCACTAGGGCCAGCCCAATAGCGTGGTAGGTCGCGCCTTTGTAGTTGATGATATGGTAAGCGGAATCCCGTACCTCATCAGCCAGCTTCTGGCGTTCGTCACGCCACGAGTCCGCACACTTGCCACAGACCGCACAGTAGTCATCCATCTGCATCCCGGCGATATGAGTCATAGACCAAGCTGCTACCTCACTATCACCGTGTTCTCCCAGAACGTATGCGTGGATATTCCGGGCATCAACACCACAATGCTGACTCAACAGATATCGAAGCCGAGCGCTATCCAGCACCGTGCCGGAACCAATGATGCGCCCGCGGGCCCAACCCGAGCTTTTGAGTGCGACGCAGGTGAGGATATCCACAGGATTGCTGACAACGACCACCACTGCCTGAGATTTTTGTGCGCAAATCTCGTGCATAATCGCCGTGATGATCTCAGCATTGCGACGCAGCAAATTAATGCGTGACTCACCGGGTTGTTGTTTCGCGCCGGCTGTAATGACAATGACATTTGCGTCAGCATAGTCTTTTGAGTCGCCGACGTGAACAGCTGCTGGCCGGGTAAAAGGCAAACCGTGTACCAAATCAAGGACCTGCCCCTGCGCGTGATCTCGGTTCAGATCGAGCAAGGCAATCTCATCCGCAAGTCCACTTTGGAGCAAGGCGTAGGCAAAAGTGCTGCCGACCGCACCTGCTCCGACAATGGCCACTTTTCGATTAGGTGACAAGGTGCTGCTCATAATTCAGCCTTCTTTGCAGGCCATAGCCACAGTCCGCGGGAACAAGATGTTATTCTCTAAATGGATATGCTCATGCAAATCAGCTTCCATTTCCTGCAACGTCTCAAACAATGCGCTAAAGGTAAGGCAAGCGTCGTTGGGCAAGGTATAATTCCCCGTCAGCGTGCGCATCCTCGCCAAGGCATTGCCGGCGCTCTCGTGCTCTACTTCCATCTGCTGAATCGGGTTCTGCACGGTGCCGCAATGTATTGCTGGGACCTCACCAGTCGCCGCTACCGAGGCGTCCATCTCTCGGATGTACGGAAACAACACCTGCTCTTCTTTTTCCAGGTGCATCTCGAGTTCGCGGCGTAACTCCGAGAAAACCGTTTGCAGCGGTGTCAGTACCTCGCCGTGATTCGCACCGTGCGCTCTCAGGACCTTGCTAAACAAGTTTCCCAAGCGTGGCAGCACTTGGTCCATATACGCGTGGTGTTTATTTTCGATGTGATCGGTAAGTTTTGTCAGGCTGGCAGTGCTCCAGTCGCATTCCTCGATTGATGCTGAAGTAGCGCGAGCGGCAGCGGCCTGTTGCAGGGCTTCAACGACCTGCTGCAGATCTACCCCAGCCTCAGCAACGGCGACCTTCAGCATCTTGCCACCGCCACAGCAGTAATCGACGCCATATAACTCAAGCACCTTGCGGGCTCCGGGATCTTTAACCACGATGTCTCGCACCGTTGTGTGTACATTTATGGGAAGGGTCATAGTAGATTCCTCCTGTTACTGTGAATTGTCGTGTTAACACCGCTCAAAACGACGGAGTTGCTAATGGCAAAAAGTTGATTGTTTTCCAAACTATGTTTTCAGCACTAGGCACTGGCCAAAAACATTCTCAAATGATAATCCGAGTGATAAATGCTCTCCTTTCGTTTGGTTTTTCTACCGATCCATCCTTGTAGAAAAGAAGGATTAGAGTCTTGCAAAATATCACCGCCATTCGCTAGCGATGGTGAAATGCGGGTGATTCAGTAAAAAACGAGCATTCATCTTACTTTATTGGTAGTTCAGCACTAGCCCAAGAAGAGAACATAAAATCAGCCTGAAAAGTACTATAACTGTTCTCAGGCAGTTTTTCCAGCTCGTTACGGGAAATTTATTTTCCCCGTGAAGCCAAGTTGATCCGCGAGCGGGAGGCCCAACTTTCAGCTCCATTGACCACGTTTATGGCTGTAAGAGGAGCCCCCGAAAATCAGAGTGTTCGCTTTGGGTTGTTAATGCGGAGCTGGGGCTCCGCGTTGACAGAGAATAAGATTAATGCGGAGCTGGGGCTCTGCGCTCTCAAGAGCTGAGGCGCCTGTACCCCAAGAAAAACGGGGGGGGGGACAGCTCGTGGCTAAAGCTGGCAACAGCATCGAAGCCAACGACTGCAGTAATTGCAATAGCACTAATAATTAAGTCAAGGTAACAAAAAAGATTTCAGCATACTTGTCCTCCTCTGCTAAAACCGCTCCTCGTCATATTTTAAGTTGTAACTACCAGAACCACGGATAGCAGCCCAGAACGCGACATTTAAATTTTTGCTATTCGTGGCCCGATTAGGAATCTGTGCGTGTTGCACTGACGCAGCCCGGCCGTCGCAAAACACGAAATTTCCAGCCCCGTCGTGTGGGTGGCCCCAGCCAGTAGTGTCATAAGTAGCCCAAATCTGAGCATCGCCATTTTTGCTATCGCCAAACAAACAAGTGCTGGAAGGCTTGGTAAATCTAGAGACCTTACCTGGTATAAAATAGCCCTCTGCGTGATAACAAACACTGCAATTGTAGCCATAAGAATAGCCGTAAGTCTTGCCTGACAGAATCGTACTGGGGCAGAATAAAAAACCAGCCGCACCAGTGCGACTTAACACTGCTTTGTTATGCAAATATGGCGACATATACCCTTCAGTGGAATCTGTACCGTACCAAGTGCTCTCTATCCCCACCACAGTTTGAACATTTTTTTCCCGATAAGGTGGGAAGTAGTCTTCATTATCCAACGAGTATTGCAAAGCAGCTTTGCCAATCTGGCTGAGGTTAGAGATACATTTAATCGACTGAGCTTTTGCTCGCGCCTTGCTCAAGGCTGGCAACAGCATCGAGGCCAGAACAGCAATGATGGCTATTACAACCAATAGTTCGATCAAGGTAAACGAGCGTGGAGGATTGTTGCGGGAGGCTAAAGGGAAAAAATCGGTTTTCATATTGCTGTCTCTTTTTTTATTGAGTCGTGGCTGTGGAAGTGATGTTTGTACCTACATTACCCGATAATATCCGAAATGTAGGTAAAATCACCCTTGGTTCCCCCTTGCCTATACACTCAAAAACTCCTCCTTTACTTCCCCATTGAGATTAAGCAGTGCGAAATAGGGGAAAACAATGTAAAATAGCAGTTTCCAAGAACAGGAAAAAGGAAAGAAAAAAGTCACTAATTCATTGTGCATTAGTGACTTACAAACTGGAGCCAGCGACCGGAGTCGAACCGGTGACCTCATGATTACAAGTCAAGTGCTCTACCAACTGAGCTACGCT
>CAZUCG010000326.1:0-3982 GCA_964619145.1 uncultured Lentisphaeraceae bacterium
GTCGATGCTGATTTTTTCATCAGTCGGGACTTCCGGCAGATGCACCTGCCAGGCATCACGGTCGTTGCGCTTCTTATCATAGAGAGCACGACCCTGCAACACGGCGCCCCAGATATTCTCCTTAATGAAGGCCACTCGGCGGGCAGCCTCAGGGTTATTAGCCACGGCCTTTTCGCCTTGGCTGAACAGCTGGTTGATGCGCTCTATTTCTTGAGGAGAGTAAATTTTATGCCAGATTTCGTATTCTGAGGGCAAGACGGTTTTAGGCCCCTCAGTCGTATCGACGCTATTGCTGACGATATCTTGCAGCCAGTGTTTTTCCAGCGTGTCATAGAATTCGGCCAGCAGCGGCGCGGCTTCCGCGAACATCAAGCGGTGATGCTCAGCCAGCAGCGCTTCGACATCAGTAGAGGTATCCCACATTATTTTTCCGAACACGTACTGGTCCAAATAACCAAAGAGCCAGACATCGTTTTCAGATTCAAAAAAGGAGCCGAAGATATACGGTGCCTGGCGTTTGAAGAATCTACCCACTGCGCGTGGCGTGGGATTCGGCAGCCAGGGCAATCTGGCCGAGCATTTGGTGGGATAAGTCCAGAGGTAAGTCTTGGCTTGGAGCTTGGTGTTCCAGTCCTTAAGCAACTGGTCACTGACAGATTGCCGAGGATTCAACTCCGCCCAGGGGCCAGTGGTGGCCAGCATCACAATGCAGTTATCGGGAATCTCGACAGCGGGAATCAGCCGATAAGACTCATAGGCCATCATAGTCAAATAACCGGGAATGCCGTTGGCCTTGATCTTGCGGGCAATGTCAGTCTTGAAACCCCAAATAAAATTACTGATGCTCTGTTCCCCTTGGGAGTAATGTCGCTGGCAGTCGTCACAAGTGCAGCGGTACATACTGTCGTTGGGCATCAGATTGAAAAATGGCAACGAAAACCGCGACCAAGACCAGTAGGATTTGCCATTGGGCATAATAACCTTCCGATCGCTGGCGGGTTTGCCTTGCAAGAAAGCCGCGGCATCTAGATAAATCTCCTCTTTGAGGTCCTGGTTGCTGAAGCAGAGCTGCCCGGCTGCATCGCTGGGACGGGTCACGTACGAGCCATCGTGCCGACTGCCATCAGCCTTGAGAGCGAAAAATTCAGGCCTAGTCTTAGCGAAGCGCTCCACCAGCCCCAAACCGGCAAAGCCGTGGCAGTTCGGAATAGTCAAGGTACTCAGGCGCATCCGCAGGTGGTTGACGCGACGCATTTGTCCCGGTTCGACCCCGGGGTAGCTCCAGCTCTGTCCCTGATGGATATCTTTGAGTTCGATGTCATAAGTTGTTCTCACCTGATTATCAGGCCGGTCACAGAGGTCTATATTCGGCAAGCTGAGATCGCGATGCCGAGGTATAATGGTGCCGATATCACCGGGGAAATAATAACGAACGCCCACAAAACGCTCTAGAAATTCAAAAACGCCATACAATGAGCCACGCTCGATATTTCCACCAGCATTAGCGGGGTTGGCCTTGGGGTCATCATTGCCGATAATCAAAATATCCGACCCGATAGTTTTGATAAAAAAACCATCCCGATCGAGATTTTTCAGGTCGAGATTCTCCTTGCCGGCGAGCTCGCGGTCAGCAACCAAGATCGCGGCGCCCTGGCCGGTGGGGGCCGGTAAAACTTTAATTTCAGTGCCCGCGAGCAGGCTCAGGGTATCGGCCAGTTCCTGGGCCGCGTGTTTGCTCACCCGGCTGTTCTCTGGCTTCGACACTACTTCGCAGACGAGCTGCCCGTCCTTGAGCAACGTTGTCGTCAAGGCACTACCTAAATGGCAAAACCGCGGGCTGACAGGACGGGGATTGAAACGCTCGCCCTCCGCCCAAGCAAAACACCCTAGCAAGCTGATAACACAAAATAAGCGTAAGTTCATCTTCGTCTCCCGGCACTTTAGGTTATGGATGCTAAAATTAAATTATCGAATTTTGCATTGTGGATATGCGTATCAGCCCAGTCGAAAGCTAGTTGAAAATGGCCCAAGCCGATATGAGCAAGCGTTGATGACTTTGTGAATTGGAGATCGGCCAAAAAGCAAAGATAAGTTTTGTCCACGGAAAACTTGGGGGACGCGCTATTGTCCACAACCTAAACAGCATTGTGGCTGACGATAGTTCCGCTGGGCTTTGTGGAATCACAACTCACAACTCACAACTGTGTTCTTCACGCTTTTAATGGTTAAAATTATCTTAGGCTTTATGGATACCCTCTAATTAGGTCACAAAGGTGCATCCGAAGCGGGTACGGGCGGGCTGTCAGCGTCAGTAGTTGAGGTAGCCACGGCATCAGCAGCTTGGCTGGCGGACAATTGCAGAACTTTCAAGGCCCGGGCAGCAGCTTCCTGCTCCGCCTGACGCATATTCCCGCCTTTGCCGCGAGCTAGTTCTTTTTTTTGCACCATTACTTTAATTTCGTAAGTCGGGTTGTGCACCGGTCCGATGGTCTGAATACGAGCATACTCCGGTTTGCCCATACCGGCAGCTTGGCATTGCTCTTGCAGGGTGCCCTTGGCATTTTCCTTGGCACCGAGCATCTGGCTGCACTCTTCCACCGGCGGCAGCAATTTCAGGCATACAGCCTGAGCGGCCGGCAAGCCGCCATCGAGAAAAATCGCCCCCAAAAAAGCCTCAAAAGCATCGCCTAGGGTTGAGAGACGGCTGCGCCCACCAGAGTGATTTTCGCCATTCCCCAACAGCAACCCGCGTTCCAAGCCGAGCGTCAAGGCGAACCTGGCCGTGGATTCCTCTTTGGCGAGCAGCGCACGAGTGCGAGTCAAGATGCCCTCCTGAGCAGAGGGCATCTGCTTGAAAATGAACTCTGTAAGGACCATCTGCAAAACCGCGTCACCAAGAAATTCCAAACGCTGATTGAAGAGCGGCGGCGGATTCTGCTCAGCCGCATACGATGCGTGGGTCAAAGACTCGCGCAATAGCTGTAGGTCGTGGAAGCTATAGCCGGACGTAGCCATTATTTGCCGGTAAATTTCCTGCAGTTCTAAGTCATTCGGATTGCAATTTTTCATTGGCAAAGTATCTTATATATTTTACATTATGGTTCTTTAGTCTGGAGTTATTGGCGAATAACCAGACAATTTATTCTCTCGGAGGCAAAAATGTTCGAAGCATCAGATTTACGCAAGGGCTTGAAAATCGAATTGGACGGCGAACCATACATTGTCACAGAATTCGATTTTTGCAAGCCGGGAAAAGGCCAAGCGTTGTATCGCTGCAAATTAAAAAGTATGCTTTCAAGTGGCACCCTCGACAAGACCTTCCGCTCGGCTGATAAGATCAATCGCCCGAATCTGGAAGAGAAAACCCTGCAGTTCTCCTATCCGGAAGGCAATGGCATCTATGTCTTCTTTGACCCCAAAACAAATGACGAGGTCCGCATCGAAGAAAAAATAATCGGCGAGGCGAAATTTTTTCTCGATGATGGTATGGACTGCAGCGTGCTGTTTTTTCGCGACAAGGCGATTGAAATCACCCTGCCTTTTTTTGTTGAGAAACACATTATCGAGACGGAGCCTGGTGCCCGCGGCGACACCGCCACAAATGTGACCAAGCCGGCCAAGATCGAGAATGGCTATGAGATTTCGGTGCCGTTATTTGTTAACCAAGGCGACCTCGTGCGTATTGATACCCGTACAGGCGAATACGCTGACCGGGTCAGTAAGGCTTAATCCGGAAAGGCCCGAGTTTTCTCGCGGACTACTACTACCGCGGCTAGTTAAGCACGATGCTGTAGGCAACAATGACCTACTCACTGCTCGTTATAATGCGGTCGTTCTGATTCAGCAGAAATCGCAACAATTAGTTTAGCTCTACAAATTATGTCACAGCCAGCATTGCAAATTACCGGCCTGTCGTGGATTCTAGGAGAAAAATTCGGTTATGCCCAGCAACTACCAGAGGAGTTGCTGGACTTTTCAGTGG
>CAZUCG010000327.1:0-3957 GCA_964619145.1 uncultured Lentisphaeraceae bacterium
GCCGACAAGACTGTCAAGGTTAATTTGGCTGGTCACGAAGTGGAATGGTCAGATATTGATATCGATAAATGCAGCCGCATTTTTGTCGGCTCCAAGGACAGCGGTGAAGCACAGGAAGAGCCATACGCTGTAGGGCAGCCGAATTCAGTGCCAGGCGAATGGTCTCCGTTCTATCACAAGCCACGTACTGTTTATAATACCGGTCAAGCCGTCTGTGGTGCCCGTGGTTGTACCCGTGCCTGTATGATCAGCCTGGAGAGCCGCGGCGTGTTGCAGAATAAATTCAAGGAGAAGTTCCGTCGGCGCCCGACCTGGGAAGTGGATTGGTCCACGGCCCCGGAATATGCCGATGGCACCAAGAAAGCCATCTCCCCTAAAGCCGACAATGCGGACTAAGGCGATCAATAATGGCGAATTCTGATTTGGTGCAATCCTTATTGCGGGGATTAGATATCTTGCGTCTGCTAGCGTCTTCCCCTGTGGGGATGCGCCTGCAGGACTTAGCAGAAGCTACTGGTATCAAGAAGACCACGGTGCATAACTTGGCTCGGACCTTGCGGGCTAGAGGATTCCTGGAAAAAGATGCCTTCGGCCGGTACTGTCTTGGGCCGGCCGTGCAAGAGCTTAGCAGCCAGGCCCAGCGCGGCGACTTGCTGCTGCAGGCATCTGAGCTAATGCGGCAGATGCAGAGGCAATTCCCGCCGGCGATCTTGACCTTTTCAGAAATTACCGCTAGTTCTGTCGTTTGTCGATTGCGGATGTCACCGGATCGACCCGGCGAGGTGCAGCGCCCCAGTAACCAATATTTTTCTCCATACATCTCGGCTACGGCGATTTGTCTGCAGGCTACCGGCAGCAATGCCGCAGAACTCGAGCGATTGTTCCCTTTTGCCGAATATGGCCAAGGGAGATGGCAGTCTTGGAATGAGTTCCTAGCCGTCAAAGCTGAAGTAATCAGTAACGGGTACTATAGTCAGTTTGATGAGAACCACGGCAGCTTGACGTTGGCAGTCGCCGTACCGGATAATTATACCCTCGGCTGCCGTATCGATGCGCCTTGGCTGGAAGACCAGGAGAAATTGCTGGCCGCAGCCAAGGAGTTTCGTCAGGCCTTGAGCCCTTAAACTAGCTAGCCCACGTCCCAAAAGCTTGCTGTTTTTTGACCGCGCACCCGCCATTCTTTTGTTCTGTTGGCGGTCGCTTGCGACCGCCACTGAATAGGCCTCAATATTTCTCTGTTCTCAACAAAAGAACACTTTCTGATAATAGCAGATTATATTAATGCCCTGCCTTGTGGCGGGATGCTTTAGTGCGGTCGCTCTAGCTGCTTTTTATCAAGGCCAAGGCTATCGTAAGCTGAATTTATTTTAAGGGTTATTTTATTTGAGGGTGATATCGTGCTTAAAGTCGTGATCTACCTGTTCCCCGTTTTGATTAACTACATTTCTGGGGGGATGTTCTTTAATACGGCGTATCGATTTTCTGAAGCACAAGTGCCAGAACTCGTAATTACTGGCGCGATGGCAGTATGGGCAATAGCGTATTCGTTGACGTCGTTAGTGGTGGGAAAATTCTTGACCGAAAAAAATGCCGCCGGGATGATAATTTTCGCTGGTTTTTTTATCAGCTTAAGTTCGTTGGGCTTCGTTATTTTTCCCAATCTCTATCTGCAATACCTGTGGGCGATGCTGACCGGCGTGGGGATGGCTATCTATTGCACGCCTTTCCAAGTTTTTATGAAGACTCTGGGCGGCAATGCCGCCAGTGGTGTGGTCTATGCCACTGCAATGTATACCGCATCGTGGAGCTTAGGACTGGCCTGTGGACCCTTCGTGTTTGGTATCCTGAAATGGCAGACTGGCTTTCTGGCTAATGCCGTAGTCGCGGTCTGTATGTCCGTGGGAGTTATTTTGGTGGAGCGTTACCGTAGAGGGCAGAGTGTGGCGGAAATTCGCAATCTCGCCATCGCCGCTGCCATTCCTCGCACCGAGATCGATTACTCTCGCTTTCGCGATTATGCCTGGCTGGGTTGGGTCGGCGCCTGTGTCGGCACTATTGCGATTACCATTATCCGTACCCTGGAGCCGAAACTGACTCTGGAGTTGGGAATCAGTAAATTCCATTCCGGGATGATTTTAGCGGTAGTCAGCCTAATGCAGGTCTTCTGGGCTTTTGTCTGGCTGAAAAGCAAGGTCTGGATGTATAAGGCCGGACCAGCTTTGCTGTGGGGGGGCTGCGGTGTGGCCGGGTTGGTGCTTTATGTTAAGGGAACCACCATCTTGGCATTGTATGCAGCCTCAGTACTGTATGGGACCTTTTCAGGATTCTTCTACTTCACGATGGTTTTCTTTTCCCTAGTGCACCCCAGCAAGAGTGCAAAATATCTGTCTATCAATGAAGCGTTGGTAGGCTTGGCGGGCATTACTGGAGCCATCGGCGGGGGCTTCCTAGCCCAGCGAACGAGTCTGCATACCACGTTTATGACTTGCGCTGTCGCCGTCTCCTTGCTGACGATTCATCGGGTAATTGTTTTGTGGATAAAGGAAAAGCGCCTGAGCGCCACTCTTTAATTTATCCCGCTAATGCCTTTGCTTTGCCGGACCAGCCCACAGAGATAAAAGCCCGCTATTCCAACAATGGAAGCGCGGGCTTTTATGTTTTGGAGCCTTAATAGCTGGTGGGGGGGTAGGGTAGCTCTTAGAATTTATAATTCAGGGCCATACTAACCAGGTTCATACCGCCGGAGTAATAGCCTTTCAGCGTTCCGGCAGCACCGCTTTGCTCGATATTGCCGCGATTGAAGAACAGACGAGTATAAGCGAAGTCAAAGCGCATATTTTCAGAAAGTTGGTACCCTACACCTAGGCTGGCCCAGATACGGTTGGTGTCGGGTAACTTCGCTACCCGTTTGTCTTTGCAGCGTACTGGTGTTTCATCAAAAGCCAACCCACTACGTAAGGTCCACTTTTCGTTGAGCTGGTACTCGGCTCCTAAGGCAAAACGCCAGCTGTCGCGCCATTGCATTTCCTCGGAACGGACATTGCCATTGTCAAATTTAATCTTGAGCTCATCCATATCGCTCCATTGTGTCCAAGAGATATCGAACATAACCGTCCATTTCTCCCCGAGTTCTTGCTGGAAGCCGAGGTTGATGCAGGCAGCCAGGTCAAGTGTGATAGAGCCTTCGTCATCGCCGGGTGTGCGAACCATAGCAGCAGTGCCTTTGGGTAAACGGTAGCGGGCTTGCAAATCTACGTCGTGGGTCAGTTTGGAACGGTAAGCCAGGCCAATTTTGCTGCCTGGCAGGGGCTGGTATAAAACACCCAGGCTGTACCCAAAAGCAATCGAATCGCCATCCATTTTAATGCGTCCATCCGGTTTGCCGGCACGCCGCAAATCGATATTCTGAGACATCAGTGCCTCAGCATATTGCATCATAAAAGCGGCACCAACAGACCAAGTGTCGTTGAGTTTCCAAGATAATGATGGACTGACTTCAATGACTTTGACTTCTGTGTCAATAGCAAAGTAACGCCCCTGCCAATCGCTCTCATAAGAGGTGGCGGTACCAGAGGTGGCGGAAATGCCCAGATTCAGAGTGATGCCATCACTCAGGGGATGGATGTAATAAAAATTGGGCACCAAAGCCAGGCTGGTAATGTTGTCGTCTTGGTCGCCATTAATGCTGGAGCCGCGGTCGTGAAAGCGCACGTCACCAAAAATGAAATGCGTGCCCAGCATCAGGCTAGGGCGGTCGTGTTCAGCACCGGTGGCGGGGTTGAAATACAAAGAGCCAGGGTCTTCTGTCTCAGCAGTCATACCCGCTAGAGAGCGCCCCAAACCAACCGTGGACTGCTCCAAGATGCTAAAGCCGGCCGCCTGAACACCAATGAAACTAAGGCCAAGGATAATCGAAAACGCTACCCGGACAAAATACTTCTTCATAATTGCTTTTTA
>CAZUCG010000328.1:0-3954 GCA_964619145.1 uncultured Lentisphaeraceae bacterium
TTTTGTTTCGCGTAAATTATGTTCGGCGTCGAGATTATGAGCCATTCCATTTTGTCGAACTGTGAAATCATTGTTTTAGGTTATTCCCCGACAGTTGGTTGCGTGTCAATGGTCGGTTGGACTAGCTTCGTGGTTGGTTGCTGTGGTTGGTTTGTGTTAATGCTTAGCATTAAGCTGCGAATGGCTACCTCAAATCATTCAGGATGAAGAATGGGAATCATTGGTATTAAGATGTTTGCGCGACAGGAGATCGGCAGTAGAGTCACTGATGTTTACACTGCAACCCAAGCATAAATTCAACCGCTTGAAGCGGACAGGAATGGAGGCTGTTCGTGCCGAAATGCTTGAAAAGGTTCTGGCATATAATTTTCGCGGATTGAGAACTCTGCGGTTGCAAAAGGATGCTTGCGGGGAAAAAATTGCTACGGGAGCGGCTCAAGAACTCAGCTCTTCAGAAGGCAAAACAAGAGAAGTGCCCTGACCCCAAGAGTACAAGCGACTTTCAAAACAGCTCGCAACAACTGCAGTGAAAAATATGGGCGCTACCTCCTGCCTCGAACTTGCCGCTCACACGCGAATTTTTGCTAGATATGCAGCAGTGCTATAGCTGGTAGCGGGATTTTGCCGATAGCCAATGATTTTTGACAGGGATAGGCGCAGGTATCGTGGATTGAAACATCAGTCTAAAAACTTTTTTGGATAGGCTCTAGCTATGGCTGTAAGAATTGTCTTTATAACCGATTTGCATTATTCTCGAACTAAAAATATCCTCTGCCCAAAACGGCAGGGCGAGTTTGCGAAAATATTTCTCTGCCAGGCTTTGCAGTATTTGCGTTTGCGTGGCGATATCGACTTACTTTGCCTGGGCGGGGATTTGTTACACGAGCCGCAAGACGTGACCTTGCTGCAGGAGTTAGCGCAAGTCTTGCAGCAGTGTGAAATACCCCTACTGGCCGTGCCCGGTAACCACGACCCCGAGCCAGAAGAATTCCGCAGCGTGCTGAAAACTGCGGATTATATCGATTGCAAAGGCGTGCGGGTAATTTCTTTCCCCTCCGATCCGATGCTGCCGGGCTGGAATGCCAGCCGCCGGCCGGAGGAATTTGCGCGCGCCCGTGCTCTGAGTCACGCCCATAACGGCCCGGTGGTTTTTGTGCAGCACGTGCCGCTCTTCCCACACGGGCAGGCCGACAATATCTATAGTTACGATAATGCTAACGAGATCGTGGAATTGATGCGCGAATGCGGCTGCATCCTGAGTCTGTCCGGGCACCTGCATAACGGTGTGGCGACGATGGAATATGAGGGGATGACTTTTGCTTGTGCCGCCGCATTGTGTGAAGCGCCTTTCTCATTCCAGATCTATACCCTGGATGACGGAAAAATCAGCCAGCAGGCGGTGAATTTGCAATCGCCGGCGGAGTTGTCTCTCGGCGATTACCACACCCATTCGCCGTTCGCCTACTGCAATGAAGATATGGATTGCGCCCTGGCAGCGCAAATGCTGAATTTGCTGAATTTGCAGCAAGTCGCCATCACTGAACACTCAGGGCACCTGTATTTGAACGAGGTTGACTGGCGGAGTGACTGGCATTTGACCAGCGTCGCTGAGTTGCAGCCCGCGGACGACCGCTCACAAGATTATTTGCATTATCTGGAACAGTGTTGCGCCAGCGAGCGAAGGTTCCTGCGCGGTACCGAGGTGGATGTGACTGCTAAGGGCGAATTGTTGCTGCAAGAACCGCTGGCCAGCGGTAGCGAATTCCGAATCGGCGCGATCCATAAATTGCCAAAGCTACCGCCCGCCGAGGCAGTGGATAAATTTTTACAGCTAGCGGAGGCGCTTATCACTTCGGGGCAAATACAAGTCCTGGCGCATCCGTTCCGAGTCTTTTCCTGGGATGGCCGAGGCGAAAAACCTCGCCAGGCCTTCGCGCCACTTATCCGGCTGCTGCGGCAAAATAACGTCGCAGTGGAAGTCAATTTCCATCGTAACCTACCCGATCCGGAATTTATCAGCGGGTGCCTGGAGGCCGGAATCAAAATCGCACTCGGCAGTGACGCGCACGCGTTGTGGGAGCTCGGCGCCTTCGCCTTCCATTTGGAATTCTTGCGCCGACTAGGCTATTCCGGCGATATCAGCAGTATCCTTTGCCGCTTCGAGAAATAGAGATCGCCCAAAAAGCCAACGCTGATTTTAAGCACGAGAAACACAAAAAACAGGAAAAATTATTCACCGAGTAACTGCTGGGCGATTTTTACTGAGTCGTGAGCATTGGCAGCATAGTGGGCGCCGATGCTTTTGGCATACGACTCATCTACGACCGCGCCACCGACGATGAATTGCAGGTCAGTCAGGCCGCGTTGTCGAGCCAGGTCGATGACTGTCTTCATCTCACCCATAGTGGTGGTCATTAAGGCCGAGAGGCCGATTATACCTGCCCCCTCGCGTTGCGCTGCAGCCAAGATGGACTCGGCAGGCACGTCCTTGCCGAGGTCAATGACGCTGAAATTATAATTGCGCAAGAGCAGCGCGACGATGTTCTTGCCGATGTCGTGGACGTCATTTTTTACCGTGGCGAGGACGATCTTGCCACGAGGAGGCTGGCCCTGACCAGATTTTTGCAGGATGGGATTCAGGATTTCCATCGCCAGGCGCATAGCATCGGCGCTCATAATCAACTGCGGCAGGAAGTACTCTTTGCGCTCAAAACGCTCGCCGACTTCAGCAATGCCAGGAATCAACACCGTGTTGACTAATTCTTCCGCGCTGTGCCCGGCTGTTAATGCCTCCTGTAGAGCCTTGGGCATCGCCTCGGTGTCGCCTTGCAATAATGCCATTTGCAAGCGTTCGCCGGGCTTGAGTTCCTGGTTGGTCTTGGCAGGGGCGACTGTTTGCTCGGAAAATTTTGCCAGGTAATTCTGGCATCTGCTATCGCGCCGGTTCAGCAAATCTCCGGCCAGGATAGTTTCTTGGATTTCTGCTAGCATCGGGTTAGCGATGGCGCAGTTCAGGCCACAGCCGAGGGCCATAGCCAGGAAAGTCCGGTTCAACAAATCTCGTCGCGGCAGCCCGAAGCTGATATTTGACAGCCCGATGATGCTATTGCAACCCCATTCGCGGGAACACCATTCGATAAGACCCAGGGTCAACGCCGCCGCCGCCGGGTCTGCCGAGACTGTCATCACCAGGGCATCGACACAGATGTCCTCCTTGCGATAACCATATTTCTGCACTTCGGCAAAAATCTGCTTGATGACCGCGATGCGCCCGGCCAGGGTATCGGGAATCCCTTGCTCGGTCACCGGCAACAAAATCAACATCGCGCCGTATTTAGCCGCAATCGGCAATACTTCTTGCAGGCGCTGCTTCTCGGCCGTGATTGAGTTGAATAACGCCCGACCAGGGTAGAGCCGCAGAGCGGCTTCAGCGACGGCCGGTGAAGTGGTGTCGATGCATAACGGCAGTGGATTCTCATTGGCTAAAATAGAGACTGCTTCCTGCATCAGGGCACACTCGTCAACGCCCGACATACCCATATTTACATCTAATAGCGCCGCACCAGCGGCGTGTTGCTCAGACGCATACTGACGGACCAGGCTGAATTTGCCTGCCCGGAGCTCAGCCTGCAAGGCCTTCTTGCCAGTGGGATTCAAGCGCTCGCCAACCATAGTGAAGGTCTTGCCGGGTGAGATTTCTCGGAAGCCGCGGGCTGCGCTGACGCAACCGCCGTGGCAAGTCTCAACCGTGGGGGCAGGGCGGCCTGCCAAGAGCTTGCTTAGCGCCTGGATATGCGCCGGGGTAGTGCCGCAACAACCGCCTAATAAGCCGGCCCCGGCCTCAGCCAAGAGCGCCGTCAGGCGGCTGAATTCCTCTGGTTGCAGATTAAAGACCGTCTTGCCGTCGATGAATTGCGGCAAGCCGGCATTGGGTTTGGCGATCAGCGGCACGCG
>CAZUCG010000329.1:0-3954 GCA_964619145.1 uncultured Lentisphaeraceae bacterium
ATGCGCCCATTCAATTCGACCATCCCGTCGTGATGGGGGTCGAGGTCCTTGTTGAGCCACAATTTTTTGACACCTTTACCATTGGGCAGGATTTCATACATCACGCCACCTTGGTCATAGCCGGCGGCCACGAGCAGCTGCTTCCCCTTTAACAATGGCGGGTTGCAGTTGATGCCTTTCCGACCGCCAGCCTGCACCGCATCGGAATAACTCTCTTGCCATAAAATTTTTCCAGTACTGGTATCCACGGAGAGGATATTATTGGCGTTCATCATAATCAACTGCTTCTCGTACAACACCGGCGTCACATACGCAGCACGGTCGTTGATGGCCGGCGATTCCCAAAGGATACTGCCGTCGGCTAGTTTTACCGCGACCGCGGAAGCGAGTTTGCCTGCTACTGCGACAAAGATTTTGCCGTCCAGAATTACTACGGACTCGGCCAGGCCCCAACTGCCAAAGGAAGTGCTGTATTTTTTGGCCAGCTCAGTTTTCCAAAGCAGCTTGCCATCCTTGCTGTCAAGGCAGCAGAGTTCACCGCCGCCGGAGTAAATCACGATTTTGCCCTCGACGTAAGTCGGGGTAGCGCGGGCAGAAGAATGCGACTTGGCCCATTGCACGCCAGTCGTCGTCTGCCAGAGTTTTTTGCCGTCCAAGTCAAGGCAGACGACGGATTCATAGCCGGCCTCGCTGCCAGACAAGCAATTCACATACAAGCGCTGGCCGACTTTTATCACGCTACTCCAGCCTTCGCCTAGTTCGCTGTACAGCCACTTCGGGGTCAGGCCTTCGGCTGGCCAGGATTGCAAAAGGCCAGTTTCATTGTATTTGCCTTGGGAATTCTGGCCTCGGAAACGGTGTACGTCTTCTGCCCGGAGAGCCGCAGAAAAGATAAAAGTCAGGGTCAGCAAAAGCAGAAGCAGTGATCGCATTGGTGGTTCTCCTGTCTGGATTCAAGTTGATTGAAAAATTGATTGGCTGACTGAAAGATTGTCATCGCTAATGTGTTCGATGTGCGTTGCTATAATTTTAAGACCTCGCTGACGGGCATTTGTTCATTGTGGCAGAAAAATTAGTCCTTATCTTCTGGCATTCGTGGCACTTCGAAAATTTTATTTAGCTGCGAGATTGCGTGTTGGAGCACTTATCAAGCTTGTTCAGCAGTCTTTTAGCGTCAGCACGACCTTGCCGATATTTTCATTGCGCTCAAGAATGTTGTGCGCTTCTTCTGCTTGCGAGATGGGTAGCACACGGTAGATGACCGGTTGGATGCGCTTGTCTTCCAGGCGTGGCCAGATATTGCTGGTCAATTCTCGCATAATGCGTCCTTTTAGCTCATTGCTGCGGCTGCGTAAAGTGCTGCCGATAAGGCGTAATCCGCTGGTTAGCACCGTGCGTAACGGTATTTCGCACTGATCCCCACCGAGTGTGGCAATCAAGACCCAACGACCGCCACGAGACAGCTTGGCGAGATTTTTGCCCAGCGTTGGTCCGCCTACGCAATCGAGCACGACATCGACCGGGTGCTCAGTCATTGCCAGGCCCAAGTCATCAGTATGACGGTTGACGATGTAATCTGCGCCGACTTGGCGGACGGCCTCGGCTTTGGCCGGTGAGCTGACCGTGGTCATAACTTTACTGCCGAGAGCTTTGGCGATTTGGATGGCAGCCAAGCCCAAGCCGCTGGCACCGGCTTGTATCAGCACTGTCTCCCCGGGCTGGAGATTGGCTTCGATTACGAGATTCAAATAGCTGGTGGCGAAGACTTCTGGCAAGGCTGCCGCCTCGATCATCGACAAGCCTTGCGGAATGGGCAGTAGTAAGCTTTCCGGCACAGCGACTTTTTCTGCATATCCGCCGCCGCCCAATAGCGCGCAGACCCGGTCGCCTGGTTGCCAACGGCTATTTGCAGGTGCTTCGAGGACTAACCCGGCGGCTTCCAGGCCCATCCACTCCGGCCAGCCCGGCGGTGGCGGGTATTTGCCGGTCCGTTGTAGCAAATCAGCGCGGTTCAAGGCGGTAGTATGAATTTCCAACAGGACTGCATCGTCCTGACGTTGTGGCTCAGGGACTTCTGACCAACAAAAGGAACGGTCTTGATTCAATAACATTGCGTACATTACATTCTCCTTAAAGATGATTGCGGTCGCTTAAAATAATTTTGCTGGCTAAATGCTCACAGTCGAGGATTTGCCTGAAGCTAAGCCTTTGGCCAGGAGCAGCCACAGCCAGGCGCTCATTTTCTGCTCACACCAGTTAAACCCAGGGTACGACCACCATCGACTACGACATTTTGCCCGGTGATGAAATCTGATTCTGGGCAGGCTAGAAAGAGCACTGTTTCGGCAATGTCGCGGGGAGTGCACAGACGATTCAGCCAGCTGGTGGCTTTGTAAAATGCCTCCTCGTCAACCGGCTTCTCTTCTGGCCGGCGCACCGGCCCCGGTGAGACGCAATTCACATTGATATTGAATTCCCCGAGTTCCATCGCCAGGGACCGAGTTAATGAGAAAATCGCGCCTTTGGCAGCGGCATAATCCGAGTACGAACACAAGCCGCCTATGCCGACAGAAGAACCAAAATTGATGATCTTACCGAATTTTTTTTCGATCATTTGGTTCACTGTCGCTCGGATGCAATGCAGCGTCCCGAAGAGATTCACTCTAATGACTTGCTCTACAACCGCCATATCTTGCGCAAAAAAACGCCGTGCTTGGGCCCTGGCGCTGCCGCCGGCGACATTGACCAGGATATCGACAGGACCTAGCTTAGCAGCGATCTCCTGCAGCGTTTTTTCTGCTTCGGCATATACCGTGATATCGGTTACGAAAGCCTCGGCCTGGCCGCCAAGGGCGATGATTTCTGTGACAATTTTACCGACAGTGGTAGGGTTGATGTCAATGACCGCTGTTGAAGCGCCTTCTGCTGTGAGCCTCCTGACGACTTCGGAGCCAATGGCACCGCCACCGCCGCTGACGACGACAATTTTACCGGCTAATTTCTTTGTGTTGCTCATCTCTCATATCCTGCTGTTTGCAAAAGTGTTTTCTGGACCAGAAGCTCGTGTTGATAGGGGTAGGGATTGGGAATTTCCCCGCGGATGATTCTGGCGAACTGTATTAGCTGTTTGTCGTAGCGCCCGTTCATAGTACCACAGTCAACCGTGTGAGTGCCAGCAGAGTACTGCGCGGTTTTGTTTTTGAGGGTTAGTCGAACTTGTAAGGGCTGAGTGTAATATCCTGCCCCGGGCGGCTCAATGGGACATAATTCGACGCTGCCCAGGGTGCCGCAGACAACCAGCCGGCGCTGCCGCATCCCGTCTACTTCTTCTACTGAAACACGCACAGTAGCGGTGGCCCGTGGGTATTCCAGTACAGCTAACCCATTGTCGATAAGGCCGTCAGTGCGGGTGCTTTGCATAAATGGCATTACCCGGAGTGGCTCGCCAAGTATGCTGATGACTATATCTACTAAATAGCCGGCGAAGATATACATCGCGCCACCCCGGAATTGTGACAGCCAACGGCGATAACGGGCATTGTCGCCATCATAACGACTCATCACTGCGTCAAGCGCGAAAATCTCACCCAGCCAGCCGTCTTGTGCTGCTTTGCGGCAGAAATTCAATCCGGGGTTGTAACGATAGACGTAGGCTAATTGTAAGGCGAGTTCGCGGCTCTCACATTGCCGCAGCAGTTTCTGGAACTCGGGCAGTGATTCGCCGCCTGGTTTGTCCAGATGGATGTGCAGGCCTTGCTCGGCGCAGCGCAAGGCCGTCGGGATAAGTTCCTGCCCGTCTGTCTCCACCACCACCGCTTGCAAACCCGGGCTTTGGAAGAGCTCTTCTTCGCTCAGCCACGGCAAGCCTTGGTAAGCGGACAGTTGCCCGCGCTCTTTTCTCCAGGCGTCATCGCATTCTACCACCCCGACTATCTCGTAAATATCCGACAGTTC
>CAZUCG010000330.1:0-3948 GCA_964619145.1 uncultured Lentisphaeraceae bacterium
GGCAAGCCAGTCTCCCCCCCCAAAAAAAATCAAGCAAGTTCATTCTTTTGTGTTGGCAAAAAACAACCCGACTGAAATTTATCTAAGCAATGATTTGCAAAAAAGCGTTCGCTGTAATATATTTCACTTAAGTCTTTGTTCGGCATCAATCAACAGATTGACAATTACATTCGTTCGGAAATATCGGAGAACACATTGCGGAGAAAAAACTTTACCCTGATTGAGTTGCTAGTAGTTATTGCCATTATTGCAGTTTTGGCTTCGATGTTATTGCCGGCCTTGAGCAAGGCCCGGGCGAAGGCCAAGTCCGTCGGCTGCATCAACAACTTTAAGCAAAACCACCTGATGTGGGTCCTTTATAGCGATGAACACGACGACTGGTATATGCCAGGCCAGATAACCGTCGGCTCTACTAAATGGAGCTGGAATGAGGCGGTATTCTACTACGAGCTTTTCGGACAAGTGGTGAAAAAAGCAGGCATCTACCCCGGCAAACCAAATACCGTCGGCTATTATCTCCCCAGTTTCCTTTGTCCGGCCAATCCCCGACCCGTCGTGTACTACAATCAGCAACCGACCTACAATGACTACAGCTACAATGATTTTCTGGGAACCGCCAATGGTGTCTGGAGTGGCTCCTGGGGCTTGCAGAAGCCGAGTACTCCGAACCGGCGCCCAGATAAGACCGCAGTCTGGACAGATTGCTGGACGGATATCCTGACTCCCACTGGTAGCAATTGGCCGCTTGGTATTCGCGGCGGAGGCGGGAGATTTCTCAGCCGTTCGAAGGCCAATTCGGGGGCCGGCTTCGTTACCAATATCGGCCCCAGTTCAGCTCACCCGGGCGGTATGAATGTCCTCTACATTGATGGCCACGTGGAGACTCAGAATTACCTCTGGAGTTACAACTACACCGGGCGGGTCGATGTTTGGGTGCCGACAAATTCTTCATCGGTGGTTAAATTCTACTACTAAAAGTAGCTAATGTTTAGTTTACGGCTCTGCAGGCGTAGTTCATCTTTAAGCAAGGAAGAAAAAAAATGGCTAAGAAAAAATTCACTCTGATCGAGCTATTAGTGGTTATTGCCATCATCGCAGTCTTGGCCTCGATGCTGCTGCCGGCACTAAGCAAGGCCCGGGCGAAGGCCAAGACGGTCGGCTGCATCAACAACCAACGTCAGAATGTACTTTCCTGGACTATGTATGCTGATGACTATGACGGCTATTATTTCCCCGGTTCGATGCCACACACTGATGGCAATTACTTTCCTTGGACCGATATTTTGTTCAAGAACAATTTACTGGCCCCGACCGTGACTAAAAAGGGCATTTATCCATCTAATCCAGCAGTTGACGGTTATTATATCCCGAGTTTCCTTTGCCCGGCCAATCCCCGCCCAGTCTGGAGCTATAGCAAGTTCCCAGTTCTGAACGATTACAGCTATAATGTTTTCCTGGGTCGCAAGGAGAGCTTCCACGTCTCTAGGCCCGAGACTTGGGGCATCCCGCATTCTGCCACCAAGAATAACCGGCCTGATCGGACCGTGGTGTTTACTGATTGCTGGGCCGATAATATGGACGCCTGGAGTGCCACTGGCGGACGCGGCGGTGGAGTGACATTCTTTCGGGTGATTACCAAGAGTTTCACTTCGGTTAAATACCATACCAATGTCGGTGCCTGGTCAGCTCATCCTGGCGGGATGACAGTCTCGCATATCGATGGCCACGTGACAGAACAAAACTATCTCTGGTCGTGGAGTTATTCCGGTTATGTCGATGTCTGGGGATTAATGTCGGAAAGCAGCCTCCGTAAATGGACGGTCCAGCCGTAAAGCCTATTGGCCTGTGCAGCTTTGCGGGAAGCTTGGCACCAATGGGATATATTTCAGCGCCGACATAATACCTGCGCGTGCTAAGAGTACACTATTTTCTCTTCGCACTGGCTCAGGCAGTTATTTGGGGACAGGGCACTTAGCCAAGATATCTTCAATAATTTCGGCATTGCTGATACCGGCATATTTCGCTTGGTTGTCGAGCATTAGCCGGTGTGCCAGGACAGGCAGCGCGAGTTTTTTTACGTCATCAGGCAGGACAAAGTTGCGGCCGACACGGTAGGCTTCGGCCTGAGCACAGCGGCACAGGGTCAAACCCGCCCGTGGGCTGGCACCGAGAGAAACACGCTTATCTGCCCGAGTTTTGTTTACCAACTGCAAAACGTATTCCACGACGCTGTTTTCCATCGTGACTTGACGCACTTGCTCTTGCATCGCAACCACCTCCTCACAGCTGAAAATAGGCCGTAAGGTCTGGCTGGGGTCGCCGTGTAAACGATCCAGCATCAGCTGTAATTCGGCCCCGGCATCGGGGTAACCCAAAATCAACTGCAGGGCAAAGCGGTCTAGTTGCGCCTCTGGCAGCGAATAAGTGCCCTGGTATTCGACCGGATTTTCAGTCGCCAGGACGATAAATGGGCTGGGTAGATGATATGTCACGCCGTCAGCGGAAATCTGCCGCTCGCTCATCGCTTCTAATAGCGCGGATTGTGTCCTGGGGCTGGCGCGGTTGATCTCATCAGCCAAGACGATGTTGGCGAAAATCGGCCCTTTGCGAAAACGTAATTCGCCATCCTTGGGGTTGTATATCCCGCTGCCGATGATGTCAGTCGGCAATAAGTCCGGTGTGAATTGGATGCGGCGGAATCTGGCACTCAGGCAGGCGGCCAAACTTTTGGCCAGGGTTGTTTTGCCGACACCGGGCACATCGTGGAGCAGCACGCTGCCCTCAGCGGCCAAGGCGACCAGCAATAGCTCAATAACTTCATCTTTGCCCCGAATGACGCTTCCCAAGGCCTGGCCTAAAGCAGTTAGTTTATCACGCATAGTTAAAAATCAGTATTAGTGTTATCAAGCTGTTTTAAGCGGTGGCTATTGTCCAGCATAACTTAGTGCAGGCATCACTAGGGTATTACCGGGAGTGCCGGTGAAAATCGGGTCATATTTTATCTTCCACAGTATTTCTGAATCCGACCGCGCCTGACGCCTGCGACAATTGCTTAATTTATTAGCTGGAAGGTAAAAATGCAATATCAGCGGCTGAAAAAACGGAAAAGTTGACTGGGAACCAAGCAAAAGTTCTCAAGTGGGCTAAATTATACTAATGCGCGTGGGCAGTATCATCGTGTCGTGGCCCCGCAGCGGATTTTTTCTTCCTCTGGACAACAAGGAGAATTATGGGTACATATTATGTCTATTCGGAATTAGCGGAATTACTCGGGCTGCGCGCCCCGTTGTTGATGCTTGATCGCTTGGAAGTGTTGCCAGAATCAGGGCAGGCGCAGGGCTGTAAGATGGTCGCTAATAACGAATTTATGTTCGCTGGACATTTCCCCGGTCAGCCGGTGATGCCTGGCGTGCTGCAAGTAGCAGCGATGGCTCAAGCCGCCAAAGCGCTGTTGTTGCAGACTGCGGAGGAGTCTGGTACAGCTGTGGTAGTCGCCCTCGAACGGGTCAAATTCCGCAAACCAGTCTTGCCCGGGATGGTTCTACAAATCGAGGTCCAGGCCTCAGGCCGGAGCGATGAGGGGACATACCAGTTCCAAGTTAAAAATACTGTCGCGGGAGAGCTGGCCTCCACTGGCAATATCACTTTCGCATTTTTTGAGGAGGAGTATTTTCGTCCCCGCCGACCTAGTGGCTTGCCTTCGCCTTGGCAGGATAAAATGCAAGGCGAATACGCCGATGCCCAGCAAATTATGCAGCATCTGCCCCATCGGATACCATTTTTTTTGGTGGACCGGATGTATGCGGGCCTTGACCGCGATACAGCTTTTGGCTATAAAAATATCACCGGCAATGACGCCCTTGGACAAGCAACGCAAGGCGGGTTTTTCCCGGGCTATCTGCAAGTTGAGGCGATCGCTCAACTCGGTTGCGCTGAGCTCTTAAGGCG
>CAZUCG010000331.1:0-3939 GCA_964619145.1 uncultured Lentisphaeraceae bacterium
AAGCAGTATATTATTCCCAGTACTTTTTTATGCCTCCTTTAAGTGTTTTCGCATTCCCCCGAGGTTTCTTTGCTGCAGCCTGTTCAACAGCGTCCTTTCTCTAATTATGCGCACTTTTTTTCGTGACATCCGCTATTTGTTCAGCAATCAGGACTTATTGCGTTTCTCTTTGCTGATTATCTTATTGGCTGTAGGTACCGGCGTGGAGCTGATTACATTAGCGGTCGTGCCATTTTTCGTCGGCCTGCTGACAGAGATGAATGGCGCCACAAGCACGCCAGCCTTACGATATCTGCTGGAGTGGGGCGACAAGATTGGTATCAGTGACCACGCACAGATTTTGCCTTGGAGCGGCTTGGTTTTCTTAACCATTTTTGCCTTCCGCACTGCCTACCTCTATTTCAGCTATATGGTGCAGGAACGGATTATCAAGAACCGCTGCGTGTATCTGGGCTCAAGGATCTTTGCCGCCTATATGCACGCGCCGTATAGCTTTTTCTTGCAACGCAATTCCCAAGACTTGCTTAACACCGTCATTGTCGAGGCGGATCGGGTCACCAACCATGTGCTGAATAGCTTTATCAACCTGATGCGGGCAGTGATTGTGATGCTGGCCATAGCTGGAATGCTGCTTCTTCATCTGCCACTGGTGTCATTGTTGTCATTTGTGACACTGGGTGTTTTTGGCGGCGGGTACTTGTACCTGAACCGAGAAAAAAATAAACAACAAGGCGAGGCTGAACACGAGAACCGCCAAGCGGCAATGGAAGGCATCGCCGAGGGCATCGGCGGAATCAAGGAAATCAAAATTCTGGGCTGTCAGAGGTACTTTGTCAGCCGTATCCATACAGCCTTGGAAAAAGTGGCCGCGGGACAACGCTGGTTGGCAGTTAATCAGAAAATTATCTGGCCGTACCTTGAATTCATTACCATTGCAGTTATGGTCGGCGCGATACTGTTGGCGATGCATCTCAGCCAGAAAAATTTTTTCGGCATCGCGCCCTCTCTGGCGCTGTTCGCGGCCGCGCTGTTCCGACTCAAAGGCTGCGTGACTGACTGTATGCTGAATTTTACCGCCTTGCGCTATAACTTTGTCTCAGTCAGCATCGTGTGTCGTGACTTGCGCTATCTCGACAACTTGGCCCAGGAAAATAAAAAAAGCCAATGCGGCCCAGAAGAACTGACTCTGCAAAATAAAATCCTAGTCAGTGATCTGTCCTTCCGTTACGAGAAGGCGGCCGAAGATGCCTTGAAGGATATAAATCTGGAGATTCGCCGTGGCGAATCTGTGGCTTTCGTCGGCCCCACCGGCTCTGGTAAAAGCACCCTGGTCGATGTCTTGCTCGGACTGCTTGAGCCTGAGCAAGGACGGGTGCTGGTCGATGGAGTCAATATCCAGACGAACTTAACCGCTTGGCAACGCCAGGTGGGATACGTCCCACAGGCGATATTTCTGCTTGACAACACCATCCGCAATAATATCGCCCTAGGTGTCTCGGAGACGGAAATCAATGCGCCGAAGCTTGCCAAGGCCATCCAGGCCGCCCAACTGCAGGATTTTATCGCCTCGTTGCCGAACGGCCTGGATACCGACTTGGGCGAACGCGGAATTCGCCTCTCTGGCGGACAACGCCAACGCATCGGCGTCGCTAGGGCATTGTATCATAACCCCGCGGTGCTCGTCTTTGATGAGGCGACCTCGGCACTTGATACCTTGACGGAAGAAGCACTCGCCGAGGCAATCGAAAGGCTGCGTGGTGAACATACAATAATCACCATCGCTCATCGGCTCTCAACCGTAAAGAATTGCGACCGACTCTTTTATCTTGATCAGGGACGCCTCCAGGGCAGCGGCACTTTTCAGGAATTGGCCAAAAACAATCCCGAATTTAACGCTATGGCCGAGAATGCAAATATCACCCTGGCTGAGCAGAAAAATACAGCGAGAATAAAAACAGCCAGGTGAGATGCAATAAAGTAATGCCAGTTCTTTACAATTATGTATGGTAGTTTTGAGCTGGAAAGATGCGAAATAAAGCCCAAATGAGAGTCGATGACAATAGTTCTGCTAGAAGGCAAGGCAAAGGCCAATAAAAGACTCTGTTAATCTTAAATTATATTACATATATGTTAGGAAACGAAGATTTTCTGGTAATAGCTTCGTCTTTGATTTGTAAAGCGAGGCTCAGAAATTATATTTTCGGGGTATTTGTTTAGCGCTCAATTTCAGGTTTATATTCAGGAAAGGAAAGGTCTGATGGAGATTTACAATTTCAATGCTGGTCCAGCTGCTTTGCCCAAGTCTGTGCTGTTGCAAGCTCAGTCAGAGTTTGTTGATTATCACGGCTGTGGTTATAGCATCATTGAGGAGAGTCATCGTTCGCCTTTATTTGCTGAAGTCATTGAGTCTGCGGAGGCGAATCTCCGCCAATTGATGTCGATCAGTGATGATTATGAGGTGCTTTTTTTGCAAGGTGGCGCGAGCTTACAGTTTGCGATGATACCTCTGAACTTGCAGATTCCCGGTCGCCGGATAGGTTTTGCCGATACCGGCGAATGGTCTCACAAGGCCATCAAAGAGGCGAAGATTTTAGCTGCCGACATTGACTTGCTGTACGATGGTGCGAAAGTCTCGTACAGTAGTATTGATGGAGTAGCCGAGTGGTCAGTCCCCCAGGATTTAGCTTATTTACACCTCTGCAGTAACAACACGATTTACGGCACGCAATATCAGGAATATCCGCAGGCTGGCTCAGTTCCGCTAGTTGCTGATATGTCCAGTGACATTATGTCGCAGGTGGTGGACGTCAATCGTTTTGGTTTGATTTTTGCTGGCGCGCAGAAGAATATCGGTCCAGCTGGTTTGACCCTGGTAATCATCCGCAAAGACTTACCGGCGCGTTGTCCAGAGACGGTTCCCACGATGTTACGTTTTGCGACCCACAGCAAGAGCAAGTCGCTGTTCAATACTCCGCCGACTTTTGCCATCTATATTTTGCGGCTAGTCAGCGATTGGCTGTTGGCCAATGGCGGCATTGCCGCGATGCAGCGAGTCAATGAGCAGAAGGCGGCCTTGCTTTATGATTTCATCGACCAGTCGGATTATTATCGTGGTACGGCGGCGCCTGCTTCGCGTTCCAAGATGAATGTCTGCTTCCGACTCCCCAGCGAAGATTTAGAGAAGCAGTTCGTTTCTGCTGCCAAGGCAGCTGGTTTGGTTGGCTTGAAAGGCCATCGCGCTGTGGGTGGTTGCCGGGCCAGCATTTACAACGCCGTGTCAGTACAGGGCGTGCAGCGGCTGCTGGAAGTAATGGCCGATTTCCAAGCCAGGAACTGATCTACTGTCGAAAAACCCCAGCAACTGGGGATATTACCAATGCCTCGGTATTGTATTCGGACTTTGCTGAGGCGTTTTTTATCCGTTGCGTTTGCCAGTAATGCTGAAAATCTGTATTTGCGGGTCGCAGCTTGCGCGTTTTTCAACTTATCTTAGTCAATAAAGAAACAGACGTTCAAATTACGGGTCAGAAAAGGAGCCTTTTTCGCTTTTCGACAATACTTTAGTTTTGGAGCATCATTATGGCTGTAAAGAAGTTTATGGGTTTGACCGCATTGCACGCTAACTGGGAACACGTCATTGTGACTGCGCATCGTGGTGCTTCCGGATGCTTCCCGGAAAATACTCTCCTGGCTATGCGTAAGGCGGTGGCAATGGGCGCTGATATGCTGGAATTTGATTTACGGGTCAGCAAGGATGGCATACCGGTGCTGCTGCACGACCAGACTCTGAATCGCACTTCCGACTTGGATGGCAAGCCCGAGGATTTTACTCTCGAGCAGCTGCGTTGCGGTAATTTTTCTTATTACTCATTTGGTGCCGATGCCCAGAGTGGTCGGCGCCAGAGCTTCCCCAGCTATCCGAAGATGCCTATACCCTCG
>CAZUCG010000332.1:0-3934 GCA_964619145.1 uncultured Lentisphaeraceae bacterium
CAATATCTTCAACCGCGACCCGCTGCGCCCAGGAATCTACCTCGGCCATACTGCCAGAGCACAAGACCTGGGCCTGCTGCCAGAAAATTTCGCGCTCTGGGAGCATCGGCTTATCTGCCGGGCAGGCGAGGTGTTTTTATTTGGTGACGATCGCCCGGCATTATCGCCTGAGAAGGGCAGAACTCACTACACCAGAGTGCATTTGGGCTCCGTCAAAGCCGTCACTGTATTCCTGGAAAAATTTACTCAGACGGCCTTCATTGCCGGTGATGGCAACTGGATTTCAATTTTACCCCAGGAGAGGGTGACTATTCCGGAGGGTTATTTTTTTAGTGCTGTCCCTCGGCTGCAATATTCCAATGGCCGGCTGACCTCGCTGTTTTATGATTTAGGCAATGGCCTCTATCCTGCCCCCTGGTATGGCTGTTATGGCGGCCATTCACACAATATCGCCATTCCACCAGACAAATATTTTGTCAGTAACCCAGAGTATTTTCGTCTTGCCAAGGGGCAGCGTGTCAGCCATCCGACTCGGCCGCAGTACTGCTTCTCCAATCCTGCAGTCCGGGAGTTGATTTATCAGGAACTCCTGCAGCACTTGGATGGCGGTTATGCGATGGTGCAATTGGGCGCTAGTGACGGTTTTGTACCCTGCGAATGTGAGGCCTGCCGGCAACTGTATGGACAAATACCAACTACGACTCCTGACGACCAGGGCTTTCGCAATGACCCGGCTTGGGGAGAGAAAATCTGGATTATGCATCGTGAGATGGCCGAACGGCTGCTCCAGGACCGCCCCGGTAAGCGCGTCTGCCTGTTGTCCTATGGACCGACTATTACGCCCCCGCAGACCTTTACGGCTTTTCCCGATAATGTCACTATTGAACTGGCTCCATACCGGGAAGAACTGATGCAGAAATGGCAGAAATTCGCCGTCAAAGATGGCTTCGTTACCTATATTTACAATTGGGGCGGTTATCAACGCGAGGGTATGACTCCGCACAAAACTTGGAGCGATTGCAAAATACAGGCCGAGAATTTTGCCCAGAACAATATCAAGGGCGTGTATCGCTGCGGCTTCGGTGAGTTGTATGGCTTAGAAGGGCCGACCTATTATATCTGGGCAAAAATGCTGCAAAATCCCAAGGAGTCAGCAGATGCTTTGTTGCGGCATTATTGCCGGCATGCATTCCGGACAGCTGCACCCGCGATGGAGAAATTCTACCGCCTGTTGGATAAACGCGTTGGCGTGACAATCCCTGGCGAAAGCACGAATTGGGATGACCCGGCGCTTCTGGATGGCGATGTCCCCGCCTCACCGGCAAATTATCGCCTCTTGGCATTACGATATCCAGCCGAAGTCTTGGCTGAGCTGGACGGGTATTTGCAGTCTGCCGAACAATCCTCGCCAGATGAGGAGTTGAGTAAAAACCTGCTGGCTTTCGTTCGCCTGGAATTCGATTACTTGCGACTGACTGCCAATGCGGTGCAGGCCTGCAATGAATTGCGCCAGAATTTCTCGCCTGAGGCTAATCGCGTGATGCTGGAAAGCGTCGCTGCCCGCAATCATTTTATTCACTCATTGCCCAAGAACCACGACGGCACGCGCTTTGCGCCACTGCACGGTCGCTCGCTATTCGGTAATTCCCTGGTGGCGGATATGTTGCAAAACGGCAGCTTGAGCGCGTCGTTATTTGGCCCACTGAGCTGGGATGCGCAATTCTGGCTGGATAACAAAATGCTGATTTGCGGGCGGAGTATGGATACCCGCTCAGCAGGCGAGTTCCTGTTGCCGATCAATTGCCGCGATAACGATAAGTTGTTAAATGCCAGCCGGGTGACGGTGCAATGTCGGTTAACAGACACAGAATTCCAGGTCATTTATACTATCCCTGGGCTTCGACAGTTCGAGGGCGATAAAGAGACCATCATCATTTTACTAGGCAAGCCAGGTGAAGACAGCCCATTGTATTGGTATTCTGCCAAGTTGCGGCCAAGCGGCGTAGTGCATAATCAACGTATTATGACCGACCGAGAAAACCAAGGCCAGGGCGACCTCTATCGCCCGCGTGAGATGAAAGGCCAGCAGCCGGCTAAAGTTACAATTCAGAACCTCAACCAGGACGTGCAGGCCATTATGCATATCCCATTCCAGCATTTCGCCGTCGATAAACCGCAGGCCGGCGAGCGCTGGACGTTTAATGCTGGCTATTCACGCAACTTTGCCGACGAGTCATTTTCCGGCATCTGGAACTACAATATCCAACAACGCAATTGGCGCCATCGCTATGATTTGCCGGGGACGCTGATAATTGCTGAATAACTAACGAGAACAACACTATGAGAGCTGTATCAGTAAAGGAAATCCGAGACCTGGAAGAACGGTTTTTCCAGGAAGCTGGCGTGCCAGCAGAACAACTAATGGAGAATGCCGGTCGGGCAGTAGCGAAGGCAGCCTATAAACTCTCGGCTCAGGCCGGACAACGCAAATTCGCGGTTCTGGCGGGTAAGGGCAATAACGGCGGCGATGCCTTCGTGGCCGCGAGAGTTCTGCTGGAGTGCGGCTGTGACGTGGAGCTGTTTATGACCACACCAGCAGAGGAGCTCTCAGGAGCAGCCAAAAATGCCTACCAGATGCTGCCAGATGCTCTGAAAAGTGCAGCCCGCCGGCAATTCACAGCCTCAGACCTGGCCCCCGATAGCTTCCTGATTGACGGTTTGCTCGGGACCGGCTTCCGTGGTGCTTTGCGAGAGCCCTATAAATCTTGGATTACTGCAGCCCGCAAGACCGGCTGCCCAGTTCTGGCCATCGATCTGCCCTCGGGATTGAATGCCGATGATGGCAGCGCTGAGCTTTGCCTGGAAGCCGACTTGACGCTGACATTTGTCGCCCCCAAAACCGGTCTCCTCCTGGGCGAAGGACCGCGCTGTTGCGGACGCTTGCAGGTGGTAGATATCGGTATCCCAGAAGAATATCTGCCTTCTGCTGAAGGCGGCCTGGCTGCCTTTGGCTTTTCAGATGCACAGTCGCTGCTGCGCCGAGAAGAGTTTACCACCTACAAGAACCGTCGCGGCCACGTCGCAGTGATCGGCGGTTCGCAACTTTATCCCTCGGCACCCTGCCTGAGTGCCGAGGCCGCCTTGCGGGCCGGCGCAGGGCTGGTTACACTGGCCTTGCCACAAGGTTGCGAGTTGTTTTGTACGTTGCCCAAGGCATTGATAGTCCGACGCCTACCCGATGGAGGCAGCGGATTCTGCAATCGCTTGGCGCTGCCGCTGTTGACAGAGATGCTGCAGCATTTCCAGGCGCTGGTTTGCGGGCCGGGTTGGGGGCAGCGCCAGGAAATCCTGCCAGTTTTGCAAGTGCTGTTGGCTGAACAGCTGCCGCTGGTGCTCGATGCCGATGCGCTGAATCTTCTGGCTGCGCACCCAAAAATACTCCCGTCGCTCCAGGCGCCAGTTATCCTTACACCGCATCCGGGTGAGATGGTACGCTTGCAGGAGGCGTTTGGTTTGGATCCGCAGTGTGCCCGGACTGAGCAAGCGCAGGCCTTGGCGGCTCGTACTGGCTGTGTCGTGGTCTTAAAAGGCTGCCGCAGCGTAGTCGCCGCTCCAGATGGTCGTGCTCAAATCAACCTTAGCGGCTGCGCTGCCTTGGCAACCGCTGGCAGTGGTGATGTATTAGCCGGCATTTGCGGAGCATTCCTAGGCCAGGGGTATGAACCATACCAGGCAGCGGTACTGGCAGTCTTCCTGCACGGACTGACCGCTGAGATCCTCCGTCCACTTGGCTCACGGGGGATAATTGCCGACGACTTGCTGCTGGCGATGCCAGCGGCCTGGGCAGCGCTGCGAGCTAATCTCTGAGCTTTTGCTAATTTCAGAGAACTGAATCTCCAATGCTGATTAACATTTAACTTGTGAAAATGCCAGC
>CAZUCG010000333.1:0-3925 GCA_964619145.1 uncultured Lentisphaeraceae bacterium
CTGGTCGCTCGGATGAAAAATGATTTCAAGGTCGGGGTGACTTTGGAGACACCGCGCATACCGTATCGCGAGACCGTTAATGGTACGGGTATAGCCCAGTACCGTCACAAAAAACAGTCTGGCGGGCACGGTCAGTTCGCAGAAGTCCACCTGCGGGTTGAGCCGTTTGCGGGTACGCCCGAAGAAGAATTCCAGTTTGGCAATGAAGTCGTAGGTGGCAACATCCCCAAGAACTATATCCCAGCAGTCGAAAAGGGCGTGATTGAGACGCGTTTGAGCGGCCCCTTGTCGCGTTCGAAGGTCATTAATTTCAAAGCCACTGTCTTTGACGGTAAGTATCACGACGTTGACTCGTCCGAAATGGCTTTCAAAATCGCGACTCGCGGTGCGTTCCGGGAAGCGATGGCTAAGGCCAAGCCGATGTTGCTGGAGCCGGTGATGAGCCTCAAAATTATGTTCCCAGAAGAGTATATGGGAGCCATTAGCGGTGACTTAAACTCCCGCCGTGGTCGGATCCTTGGTATGGACCGGGAAGATGGTATGCAGGTCTTGAATGCCGAATTACCATTGGCGGAATGCTATAGCTATCCTACCCAGCTGCGCTCAATGACCCAAGGCCGCGGGAGTTTCGAAATGTATTTTGAGCGTTATGAGACTGTGCCAGCGCAGTTGACTGCCCAAATCCAGGCCGAGGCAGCCAAGTTGCAGGAGGAAGAAGACGACTGAGGCTGGTTGCTAAATTCCGCGCCGATATCTGTATTGGATACAGACGTCGGCGTTTTTCGTTACGATAGCTCGAGCAGAATGACGGTTGTCGGGCCGGAGATAAATACCCGCCCATTAGCCATTAAGAGTAAAAAGAGAAAAGTATTATGAAAAAATTCAAGGTTGGGATAATTGGTTGTGGTCGTATTTCCCGTTTTCACGGGATGCCGGTCTCAGCGCAGGAGGATGCTAAAGTCGAGGCTTGTTGCGATTTGCTGCCAGAGCGGGCCGAGAGTATGGCGGCACTTTTTGGTTGCAAAAAGACCTACACTGATTTTGAGGAGATGATTGTTAAGGAGAAATTGGCGGTGGTGCATATCTGCCTGCCGCATTATCTGCACGCGCCGGTGGCTATCCGGGCGATGGAGTTGGGCTGTCACGTCTTGACCGAGAAACCAATGGCGATTTCGATGCAGCAAGCCGAGGAGATGGTGGCAGCCAGCAAGAAGACCGGCAAGACGCTGGGTGTGATTTTCCAGAACCGCTACAATGCGGGCTCAGTCTTGGTCAAAAATTGTCTAGATAGCGGCCGTCTGGGCGAGGTCTTGGCGGCGAAAGCCACGGTGACCTGGTGTCGGACACCAGAGTATTACACTAGCAGCGACTGGAAGGGTACTTGGGACAAGGAGGGCGGCGGTGCAATTATCGACCAAGCCATTCATACCTTGGACCTGATGTGCTGGTTCCTGGGCTATGGCATCGAGCGCGTCGATTGCAATCTGGCCAATCGTGACCACCAAGGCATCATCGAAGTTGAGGATTGCGCCGATGGTTTGATCGTCTTCAAAAATGGCGTGCGGGCATCTTTCTGGTGTATGAACTACTACAGTCACGATGCTGCAGTCGAGATTGACCTGGAATGTGAGCTGGGCCGAGTCAAGGTTACTGCCGAAGAGGCTCGAGTAGTTTTGGCAGAAGGCCGTGAGATGATTGCTCGCCCCAATCCAAAAGAGAGCTTTGATTACGGTGGTGGCCCATCTTACTGGGGAGCCAGCCATCTGAAGCAGATCGATGAATTCTATGAAGCACTGAGCGCTGGCCGACAACCGGAAATCAATGGCGAGCTGATCTTAAATACTGCTCATCAGATGATTATGGGGCTGTACCAATCTGGCAAAGACAAACAACCCGTGTCGCTCGCACCAGCTAAGAAAACCAGCCAAAAGAAGAAGTAATAATTGGGGCTGCCCCTTTTAGCGATAATAAGTGTTGCTTAACTAATACCCGCTGCTATAATTACCGGCAGCGGGTATTTTTTTAAGCAGCCCTTGATTTGAAGAATAAGCGCGATATTTTTCCCGGGAGGTAAAATTATTCACCCTAGTTTATAGAAATTTATTTTCGAAGTATTATAGTATCTTATTGTTACCGAATATTGGCAGAAGTGATATTCGCATCCTTGCTCGATCTGCACCGAGAGCATTTCTAGTAGTAGTTAGCATATTATTGCTTGAGCTTGGCGGTTAAAATTTATCAATCCTTCGAACCTTATAACCCAATACCCCAAAGGAGATTTTATGCCTAGTAAGTATGAAAACGTCTTGAAAAACAAAATGAGTGCTGAAAGTTACGGGAAACTTACAGCGCTTAAGAATCAGAAAGTTATCGACTTCGTCGGTTTTTTTGCTGAGCATTGCGACCCTGCGACAATTTATGTCTGTGATGACAGTGAAAAAGACACCCAATATGTGCGTGATCAAGCATTAGCAAAAGGCGAAGAGCAACAGCTGGCGTTCTCGAAACAGACTGTCCATTGGGATGGGTATAATGACCAGGCGAGGGATAAGAAGAATACCAAATTCTTAGTCCGCAAAGAAAGTCTCGAGCGGATGAAATCACTTAACTCGGTCGAATACGAACAGGGTTATGCTGAAATTATGGGTATCTCGAAGGGTATTATGAGTGGTAAGGATGCCGTCGTGCAGTTTTTTTCTGAAGGCCCGACCGAGAGTCCGTTTACTATCCCCTGCGTTCAATTTACCGATAGTTGGTATGTCGCCCATTCTGAATTCATCCTTTACCGTAGCGCCTACAGCCATTTTCTGAAAATGGCTGACAGCTGCAAAGACGACTTTTTCCGCTTCATTCATTCGGCTGGCGAGCTTGATGCCAACAACTGTACCGTGAACCTCGACCAGCGCCGTATTTATATGGATACTGAGGATAATATCGTTTACTCGATGAATGACCAGTATGCGGGTAATTCAATCGGCTTGAAAAAACACGCTATGCGTTTGGCTATCAACAAGGGCGGCAAAGAGGGTTGGCTTTGCGAACATATGTTTGTGATGGCCTCCATCGAAAAAGATAAAAACCGCAAAACTTACTTCTGTGGTGCTTATCCCTCCGCCTGTGGAAAAACTTCGACGGCGATGATCCCCGGCGAAAAAATAGTCGGCGATGATATTGCCTACTTCCGCAACATAGATGGCGAGTTCCGGGCCGTGAACGTTGAGTTCGGGATGTTCGGCATTATCAAGGACGTCAATGCCAAAGATGACCCGGTTATTTTCGAGAACTTGATGAAGAATCAGGAAGTCATTTTTTCCAATGTCCTCGTCGGTCCAGACAACAAGCCATACTGGCTTGGTATGGGTGTCGAAGCTCCCGAGACTGGCAGGAACCATTTTGGTGAATGGAAAAAAGGCGTGCTGGACAGCAAGGGCAATGAAGTCGGTCTCGCTCACGGCAACGCACGCTACACGATGCGACTTGATTATCTTGACAATATCGACAAGGCTGGTTTCGAAGCGAAAGACGGCGTAAAAGTAGAGGGTGTCCTTTACGGTGGCCGTGATAGTGATACCACTGTCCCAGTGGAAGAATCTCCGAACTGGCGCGACGGTATTTTACTCAAGGCCGCCACTCTGGAGTCGGAAACCACTAGTGCTACGTTGGGCGCTGAAGGGGTACGCCAACCGAGTCCAATGGCGAATCTCGATTTTGTCTCCTACCCGCTTGGCGAATACACTATGAACAACATCGTCTTCGGCGAAAAGGTCAATAATCCACCCAAAGTATTTAGCAATAATTACTTTATGCGTGGGCCTAATGGCGAATTTATCACCAGCAAGCTGGCCAAAAAAGTCTGGCTGCATTGGGCAGATGGCCGAATTCACAACGAATACGGCGCTTACGATACGCCGACTGGCAAAATTCC
>CAZUCG010000334.1:0-3920 GCA_964619145.1 uncultured Lentisphaeraceae bacterium
TCGCACTTTTAATGCGGGGGTCCCGGGTTCGAGTCCCGGCCATCCCACCAGTTTACAATTTAGCGTGTCGTTATCTTAATGGCAGGAAAATAATCACGGTCAAGTGATGCAATTTGAGGTATGAGAGATGAGCAGAGTCTGTGATATATGTGGCAAGCATAAGACGTTCGGAGGGCACATTACCCGACGTGGTTTAGCCAAGAAAAAAGGCGGCATCGGTATGCACGTGGTAAAAAATACCAAGCGGACCTTTTCTCCTAACCTCCAGAGTGTCCGCGCTTTAATCAACGGCGGCGTGGTACGGATGAAGGTCTGTACTGCTTGCATCCGTTCCAATAAAGTCGTCAAAGCTTAACCTACGGCTATGCTTGATACAAACCAGAACTTGGTTTGGCTGAGAACTCGGTAAAACGCGGACATGGATTCCTATGTCCGCGTTTTTGTTAATAAAAATCTCTAGTAAAAACCTCTAGCAGGAACACTAAGTTACTATCAGATATGTGTTTAGCTTATGAATAATAACTCTAAACAACCTTTGCGATCTTTAGACTGGCAAGCGTTGTTGATTGCACCCTCGATATTATCCGCCGATTTTGCTAATTTAGGTCGTGATGTTGAAGCCATCGCGACGGCTGGCGCAGACTTGGTACACGTTGACGTGATGGATGGACATTTTGTCCCCAACCTGTCGCTCGGACCTGGCATCGTCAAAGCCATTCGTCACTACAGCAAATTACCCTTTGACGTACACCTGATGCTGTCACAACCAGTGCGCTACTTGGAGGCATTCAGCGAAGCCGGCGCAGACCACATTACCATTCACGTTGAAAGCGAAGGCCCCATCGCCTGCGTATTGACAGCCATCACGGCGCTCGGCTGTTCAGCCGGGCTGTCGCTGAAACCAGGCACACCAGCCAGCAGCCTGCGGCCTTATCTCGAATATCTCGACTTGATTTTAGTTATGACGGTCGAACCGGGTTTTGGGGGACAATCATTTATGGCAGACCAAGTCAGGAAAATTGTCGAAATTCGTGAGATGATTGATAACTCCGGCCGGCCCATCCATTTGCAAGTAGATGGCGGCATTACTGCCTCTACAGCCGCAAAAGTGTTGGCGGCTGGGGGGAATATGCTGGTCGCTGGCAGTAGCGTGTATGGGCACCCAGAAGGAGTGGCAGCAGCAATTCGAGAGTTGCGGCAGTGCCAGGATAAGTAATTTGTGCGCTGCCTTCATTAAGGCTTAAAAAGCACTTCAAGTTTAATCATAGCAGCGACGATATGAAAGGTCAAGCCAAATGATAATTTCCCGTTTTAACCGTTATTTTGAGAAACACGGCCGCAAGACATATATTGTCTTGGGCGTTATTATCAGCCTGATGTTCGTAGTGTTTGTTACCCCAGGTGACATCTTTGGCGGCAACAAAGGTCCCAGCGGCAATTTTGGCAAAATGTACGGCAAGACCTTAAAGCGGCCAGTCGTGATGAAGAAGATGTCCGAGACTTATATCGGCATTTGCCTGCGCTATCCCCAGGCTCTGGGACAGGACTTCGGCACCGAGATGCTGTTCCGCGAGACCTTGAACCGGATGCGGCTCCTGCACGAAGCTGAAAAAACAAATATAGCCACGGTCAAAAAAGAAGAAATTGCGGCTGCCATTCACAATAACGACTTATTTCAAGAGAGTGGCAAATTCTCGTTGGAGTACTTCAAACGCTTTACTGATAATTTTCTGCTGCCCCGCGGCTTGGTGGCGATTGATTTAGATCGCATTGTGAAGGAAAATATCCTTATTGAGCGCCTGGAAGAGACGGTAACCGCAGACAACAAAATCGACGAGAAGGAAGTCGCCGGCTATGTGGAGAAATATACCGCTAAGTTCGCCAGCCTTACTATGGACGAAAACAACGACTCACACCCAGCAGACGAAGATATCGCAGCGTTCTTTGCCGAGCGCAAAAACGAAATCAAGATGCCGGCTAGCAAGTCCGCGCTAGTCGCGTCTTTTGTGACCACTGACCTGCTGGCCAAACCGGCCAAAGACCTGAAAGAGCAACTTGAACCCAAGCCGGAAGAGATTCAACAGCAGTATGATGCATTCAAGGACACCACCTACAAAGACACGGAATTTGCCGCCGCCAAGCCGTTGATTGCTACGACCCTGCGCAGCCGCAATGCTCGCCGCTATTTGCAGACTCAGGCACAAGCACTGATCGATAAATTCTCTGCCACTGTCCAAGGCGAGAGCGACGCCGACCGTATTGCCCGTTTTCAGCAAGAAGCTGAGAAAGCCGATGCGAAAGTGGTCCAGACTGGTTTTTTAACTAGTGGTGATAACATCCCCGGTTTGCCGGGCAAGAATAACAGTTTAGCCAAAGCCATCCGTAACTTAAACAGCAAGGGCGAAGTCAGCAGCGTAGCGTATAGCGCAGTCGGCATGGCAGTAGCCTGCCTCACCGAAATTCAGGACACACCAATACCTGCCGAAATCAATGCCGAGGTCAGCGACTTGATAGCAGACCTCTTGCTGACTGAACGCGCCAATGCCTTCTATCAGGAAAAAATTGCGCCCTACGCCAGCCTGGCGCCAACAGTCACGGACCGACGTGATTTAAGCCGTCCCCGGATTACTGAATTGCAAAACGACAAAACGCTCAGTGACGATGATAAGCAATCCCAAATGCTGGCCTATCAAAACGAATTGCAGGAATACGTCTATCCATTCTTCCGCGACGAAAAACGCTCGTTCGCGCTGGTGAGCTTCAGCCCTGAGAAGTTCCTGGCCGACATTGATGATTCTGAACTCGACTTGGAAGCCGGCTATAATCAACGCCTCGACGAATACCAGAAAAAGCAAGTCCGGCTAGCAAAGCTGGTACAAGACACCAGCGGTTTAGACGAACAGGCCAAAGCCGCCAAGAAAGCCAAGCTAAGCGAAGCCCTGGCCAAACTGTCTGCTGGCACTGCTTTTAACGAGCTGGGCCAAGATTACAGCGATGAGAAAGAAGTCGAAAGTCAGGTATTGATCGATGTCAAAAATCTCGATTCCGCCTTATCTGAGCAAATTGCCGCCCTCGAAGAAGGCCAAGTCAGCCAAATCATCGAGACCGCTAACTCTTATCAGTTGGTCAAGGTTCTGGAGCTCAAAGACGGGCGCACGCTTGATGAAGTCAAGGACGAACTAATTGCCATCCTAAAAAAGGAGACCAGCGTCCAACTGGCTTTCGATGCCGCCTTGGGCTTTGCCGTCAAGGCGAGTGACCGCTGGTGGAAAGAAACTGAAACCGGAGCCTCCTTCGATAGCACAGCTGTCTTGAGCCAACTGGCTCAGGAAAGCCCTAATGCGTCATTCACTGTCATCCCTAAAATGAGTAAGAATGGCAGCGTTAATCAGCAAGTAGGCCGCGATCGCGAATTACTCAATGCCGTCTTCGACACTAGCCTTAAAGAGCCAATGACTGCTGCGGTAAAAGGCGAGAATGCCTCGTACGTGGCTTGTTTGATAGAAGCCGAAGCGCCTTTCCTAGCCTCGCCGGAAAATGACCCCACTAGCCTGAATACACTTAAACGCATCTATCGCCGAAAAGTCGCTATGGATGTTTGCCAAGCGCGAGCCACTGCAGAAGTAGAACGCATCACGGCCGCCCTGAAAGAAAATGACCACGACCTCGATAAAGCGGCAGGGGAAACCACCTTCGCTGAGCTCGGCTCCTTCGGACGCTTTGAACCCGGTGACTTGCAACAAAAAGCCCGTGTCAGCGATATCGGCACTGTCCTGCAAGCCATCGCTAAGGCAGAAATAAATACCCTGTTACCGCCGGTTAAAAGCAATAACGGCTACGTTTTGCTTTATCTGACCAGCAAAAGTATCCCAGATGATGAAAATACCCGCAGTATGCTGGAGAATGTGCGGAATTATTTA
>CAZUCG010000335.1:0-3918 GCA_964619145.1 uncultured Lentisphaeraceae bacterium
TATTCCCCAACTGTTGGTTGCGTGCGAATGCTCGGTTGGACTAGGGTTGTGTTCGGTTGGGTGTCAATGGTTGGTTGGACTAGCGTTGCGTTCGGTTGGGTGCCAATGCTCGTTTGGACTAGCGTTGTGTTCGGTTGTCTGCCAATGGTTGGTTGGACTAGGGTTGTGTTCGCTTGCCTGCCAATGCTCGGTTGGGCTAGCGTTGTGTTCGGTTGCCTGAAATCTGCGGATAGGCCTCTCCTCTTTTTAAACTTTTGTGTTTTTTCGCGTCTTTTGCGCTTAAAATTATTTTTGCCTTTTCGGACAGCCTCTAAATAGTTATTTTCGGCGAGGAATAATTGCCGGTCGGGGTGGCTGCCGGGTGGGATTTGCGACTGGACTCAGCAGTCCCTGTAGGCGTACCTTCAGAGCTTCATTCTGACATAGTGGCAGATATTTTCGCAAGGCCTGTGCTACTTGGGGCTGCCTGGCTTGCGGCTGTAAGAGTGCGGCGGCATAATCCCGAATATCCGGGTTGTCGTCTTGCAAGCTGACCATCAGGATATCGAGCCAAGCAGCGCTGCGTTGTGAGGCGATGATTTGCAAAGCTGCCTTGCGCACCTCGATATCTTCATCCAGCAATGCTTCGTTAGCGAACTGTAAGGCCGGCTCAGGCTTGCTAGCCAGCCGTAAGGCCAAAGACCGGATTTCTGGATAACGGTTGTGCAAGAGCTCGCGGATTTGTGGCTCGCTCAAGGACTGCTGTTGGCGTTGCAGTGCGGAGCTGGCATAGCGTCGGACTTCGCGTTGGGAATCCTGCAGCCCGCCTAAAAAAATTATCAGTGGCACTGCCTCCGCTGGTTGTTGCGACAAGTGGCGCATCGCTGCTGCTCGCAAGGCGGCGGATTTACTGTCTAGGACGGCCTGGAAGACGGGCAGCCCGGCGGCCGCATAACTGCGCAAAGAATTCAGTAGCGGCAGGCGCAATTCAGCCGACAAGTTTTCATCTAGCAAAGCCTGTTGTAGTTTTGGAAAAAAAATCTCACTGCCGGCATTAGCCAGCAGTCGCAATGCCTCGAGTCGGACTTCCGGCGCTTGGTCATCCGCCAGAATTTCCAGCTCGGGCAGCCCGGCATCGTCCAATTGGCTCAGGTAGTTCAGCAATTCCAAGCGGACGGCTATTTGTGGATGCTGCAATAACGGCTGAATTTCTGGCAGCAGCCCGATTGTTTTTTGTTGACAGGATGCGAGTGCCTGCAAGGCCAATACCACAATTTCGGGCGAATCATTGGTCAGGAAAGGCAATAACGATTCGACTTGCAAGACGCCAGGAAAATAACGGGCATTCAAGAGGATATTGCGGCGGACCGAGCTGTCAGTGTCTGCCAAGGCCTGGTTTAAAGCAGTGGACAAGACTTTTTCGTCGATAGCAGAGGAGGGCGCCTGTCGCACGAGCCGCCCGTTTAAGACTTTGAAACTCATTCCGCCTCGGCCCAGCGCGACATTGTCCAGCAGTGAGGCTGAGATGCGGCGGATATGCACATCCGGGTCGTCCAGCAAGCGCAGGATGGCCAGGCTGACCTCCACTGAGGCGCCGCGGCTTTCTTCGGTCAGTGATACTAGTGCGCTTTGCCGGATGCCTGCATCCTGGTCGCGCAGACAGCGCAACAATGCCGCTTGAGTCTCCGGGGTGTCATATTTGCCGATCACCAAGGCTGCCGCCCGGCGAATGTCGCTGTCGGGATTTTGTAAATCTAACAGGCATTTGCCGATAGTCTCAGCTTCGCTGTCAAGTTTTTCCTGCGCCCAAGCAGGAAAAATCACGCACAAAATAATGCTTAAGATGTAGCGCATAACCGGCATAGTGGTATCAGACCTTGACCCGCTGAAGTGTAGCCAAAAGACCGTACTAGCAGCGAAATGTCGCATTTCTAACGCAATTGCACAGGCCGAAAAAAGCAGTGCATCACCGGGCAGCGTGGATCACAAGAAAAATTTCTTGGCTTTTTTCAGGAAGGCTTGTGCGCGGGGGTGATTGGACGGGTGTTTCGTTGGTTCGCAGGCGGCGGCGAATTCCTGCAGCTTCTTTTTTTGGCTGGAATCGAGGTTGACCGGTACCTCGACAATCACCCGCACATATTGGTTGCCGCGGCTACGACCAGCACTTAATGAGGGGACGCCTTTGCCACGCATCCGCAGCTTGGTGCCACTTTGGACACCGGCAGGGACTTTTAAGACTTCTTTGCCAGTGATGGTCGGGACGGTGATTTCGCCGCCTAGCACAGCAGTGCTGAATGGGATTGGCACATCGCAGTACAAATCCTGCTCATCACGCACAAAAATCTCGTGTTGTCGGATGCGCAATCCCACGAACAAGTCTCCGCTGGGTCCGCCACGCTGTCCGGCATTGCCTTCACCCGAGACTCTTAAGCGCTGGCCATTGTCCACTCCGGCCGGGATAGTTATTTTCAATGGCTTGCTTTTGCGCAGGACGCCAGCGCCGTGGCATTCACTGCAGGGATTTTCCAAGGTGCTGCCGCTGCCGCGGCAACTGGGGCAGGGTTGGCTAATGCTGAAAAATCCTTGCGACATTGATACTTGGCCGGAGCCGTGGCATTGCTGACACGTCTTGCGGCTAGTTCCCGGCTGGGCGCCGGAGCCGTGGCATTGCTGGCAATTCTCAGTCCGTGGGATAGTGATGGTTTTTTCCACTCCAAACATCGCGTCTTCGAAGTCAATTTCCATCTCATAAAGCAGGTCTTCGCCTTTGGCTGGGCCACTTTTTCGCCGCCTTCCGCCGCCAAAGAAACTACTGAAGAAGTCGCCGCCTTCGCCGCCGAAAACGGAGGCGAAGATATCCTCGGGGCTCATCCCGTTGGCGTCGCCGCGCCCGCTTTGGGTGTATGTTTGATGTCCCAGCTGGTCATAACGCTGGCGTTTGCTTTCATCGCTTAAGACTTCGTAGGCGGCATTGATGCTTTTGAATTTATCTTCTGCTTCCTTATTGTCTGGATTGCGGTCGGGGTGGTATTGCATCGCCAATTTGCGATAGGCTTTTTTGATATCATCTTTGTTGGCAGTGCGTGCCACACCCAGTATGGTGTAATAATCTTCAGACGTTGCCATATTTCGAGCATCCTTAAGGGTAATTTGCCAAATCAAGTAGTAAGCGCGACCAAGTTCAGGCGAACAGAAAAATTCTTGCTACTGCCAGAGTAGTTTTGGGCAAAGCATAGTCTTTAGCCGCGCGAGAAAATTATTTTTCAGAGCTATCGGCGCTAGAATCGGGCTCAGTTGGCTCTGTCGGCTCTTCCGCAGCAGTTTTACCTGAGGAGACGACGACGCTGGCTGGCCGCAGGAGCCGGTTGCCCAAAGTGAAGCCCGGCTTCCATTGCCGGATGATCTGTCCCTCGGGGATATCAGGGCTGGCTTCTTGCGAGATAGCTTCGTGCAGATTGGGGTCGAAATCCTGGTTAAGAGTCTCGATGAGCTTCACCCCCAAGTTAGCAAAAGTCCTCTCGAATTCGGCAAAGATCATTTTCAAGCCTTGGCGGATTGCATCCATATCACTGGCCGTCTCGGCGTGCTCAACGGCCAGCAGAATAAAATCATAAATGCCCAGGAATTCTGCCAAAGTCTGCTGCTGAGCATTGTCGCGTACCTCGGTGAATTCCCGAGCCATACGTTTGCGGTAGTTCTCAAAATCTGCCCGGGCGCGCAAATAACGGTCATTGGCCAAGGCCAGCAATTCTTCTGGGGTGGGGTCTGGCAGGGCTTCCGCCTGGCTGGATTCAGCCGACTGGCTCTTAGTGGTCGCCTCGGCACTTGTCCCAACTGTTTCTTGAGGGTGCTGTGCGGTCGGGCCTTGGTCCTGGAAAAATCCCTTCTTAACTGCGTCAACACCTATTGCTGACGCGTTCTGCTGGTCCTCTTTTTTAT
>CAZUCG010000336.1:0-3905 GCA_964619145.1 uncultured Lentisphaeraceae bacterium
TTTGTTGTTTTTGTGGTGCATATTATTCCCTTGTGGCTGTGGCGGCAGTACAGCCGGTGGGATCAAGTGTTCCCGGACTATCGTGATTTTAAAGCAGTTGCTTTATGAAATCAAACACTGCCTTTTTTCCCGCACTTTGAATGATGTGCGTTTGAGCGGCAATCGTATTGAGCAGTCTTTAGTCAATAAGACGATGGCTTTCGTGTTGCTATATATTCTGGTATTCGTGGCGGTGGCAGTGGCGCTGACGTTCTTGGTAAAGACCGACCTGCAGACTGCCTTCGGTGCTGCAATCGCCTGTTTAAGCAATGTCGGTCCGGGCTTCGGCAGCGTTGGCCCAATCGGCAATTTCAGCTGGTTGAATGCCCCCGCTAAGTATCTTCTAGTGGTGACTATGATTACCGGGCGCTTAGAACTATACACCATCTTGGTTCTGTTCCTGCCGTCATTCTGGAAACGCCGAGTATATTCACGCTGAAACGAAATGGATTGTTTTGCCCCCCAGATTACGCGGATTTTAATGATTTTGAGGAGAGGTTAGCAAAAATAATCGTGGCATTTTTCGCAAAAGCTGTGTTTTAGCGGCTGCGACCCGGAATGTCATTTACCGGTTGGAATTTTGTTCACTGTGCTAACCCGATACTGAATGACACTAAAAAACAATCTTCAACACTCAAGTTTCCATAATTGCGGTAAAATTCTGCCAAACACAAAAAATCTGTGGACAGACTTCTCCTCTTTCTTATCTTCTGTATTTTTTTGCGTTTTTCGCGGTTAAAATTATCTTTGCTTTTTGGCTGCCCGCTATATACACGAGCTCAAACAACTGCAGGCATTGACCGGTAGAGATACACCATTGCAAATCAGGCAAAGATACTCGCGGCGAACATTATACGTAAGCATCAGGTAGTTACTGCTGCCAATCGCTATTTTCGCTGTAGCAAGGCGGCATAGGAACCATCGTGTTCAGAAGTGGGAAATAACTGCCGCTCAGACAGCAGGCTATACTCGGGCTGGCGCTGCAGAAAATTCTCTGCTTGGCGGGAGTTTTCTTCCAGCTCGAGGCTGCAGGTGCTATAGACGAGCCGTCCACCTGGGCGCAAAAGCGACGCCGTTGCATCCAGGATTTGCGCTTGTAGGGCAACCAACTCGCGGAGTTTGCCTTCGTTGAAGGTCCAGCGCACATCCGGCCGGCGGCGGATTACCCCGGTATTACTGCAAGGGACGTCGAGCAGCAGGGCGTCCAAGCTGGCGGCCGGCAAATCAGGCCGCAGGGCGTCTCCAACCGCAATTTCGACATTGGGCCAGCAACGGAGATTCTCGCGGACGCGGCTCAGCCGCTGGGCTGAGCGGTCGCGGCAGAGCAGCCGGCCTTGCCCGGCCAGACTCTCGGCCAAGAGCAGCGCTTTGCCACCTGGGGCGCAGCAAAGATCAGCCACAATTTCGCCTGGTTGGACTCGTAGCATCATCGGGGCCAGCAAGGTTGAGGGGTCTTGTACATAATACTCATCTTCTTGGCGCAAAATGTCAGCCAAGCTGCTGCCGTGCAGCCGAAAAAGCCGACAGCTTGGTGCCCAGGGCAGGGCTGGCAATTCCTCCAGTCCGGTGGGCACTACCTGGCGGGCAGTCGCGCGCCGCCGCAGAGTGACCTCAGCCGGTTGTTGGAGGACCGCAGCCAGCTCCACAAGCTGCTCGGGCGACAACATTTTCTTCCAGCGCCGGTATAGTGCATCTGGTAACTCCAGTTGTACGGCTTGAGGGGCGTCAGCCAGCAAGGTGTTGATTTGCCCCTGCAGCAGCAGGTCGGCTATCTTGCGCAGCAATGCGTTGCAGAAGGCGGCCTCTGCCGGGCTATGGCGGCGCTTGATGAAGGCGGTCGCGGTATCGACGATGACCGGCACGGGTAGCCCATCAAGCCAAAGCATTTCAACCAGTGCCCACCAGAAGACCCGGCGGGTGCGTAAACGCAATTTCCCGCTTTTGAATTTATCCAGCAGGTAGTCCATTGAGGCGCGGTGGCGGCTGATGCTCAGCAGGATATTTTGTCGCAGCTGCCCATCGCCAGATTGCTCTTGTTTGGGCATAGGTTTGCCGTTGGCACTGACTTCTAGAATGGCGTAGATGCTGGCCAAATTCCGACCAGCTGGGGATTCCTCAGGCCGGGGAAAAATATTGCCGCTATTTTGCATTTTTAGCCTGTTTTCTTTCGACTTTTAGTCGGCAGGGGTTATAGTAAAATATTACTGTCAGGGAATAGTGGTGTTCTCTATAACCTAATCCATCTTTAGGCAAAAAACAACCAGTAACCAGGAAGGACAATGAAAAAAATTCTCCAAAGACAGATATTATTGACTATTACCGGCGGCGCGCTCTTGATCTTGACCAGCTGTGGCAATCTCGGAGCGACCGAGCCGGTGCTGTCCAGCGGAAATTACCGTGCACCCACTGTGACTCAAATCTCGCCACGAGAGCCCCTAGCGGCTAATAATACCGCAATAGTTCAGAAGTACGATGATAGTCAAGTTACCCGCGAATTGGCGACCCTGAAGGCAGACTTCAGAATTCTGCAGGAAGATAATCAAAAATTACAATTCCGGGTTGAGAATCTAGAAAAGGACAGCCTGGCTAAGGATGCCCAAATGAAGGAATTGCAAAGCCTGTTGTCGGTGCTGGATGGGCAGATCGCCGTGGCTGACAAGAATTGGAGCACCCGGATGGAGAATCTGAAGCAGACGATGGACGCAGAGCGTATGCAGCGCCAGAAGCAACTGGATACCTTGAGCACCAATGTAGCCACTGAGCTGTCACGAGTCCGACAGACCCCGACCCCGACAACGACACCCGAAGGCAAATTTATGGAAATTGTGATTGCGCGTGGCGATACTCTGAGCTCAATTGCCAATGCAGCCGGAATTAGCGTGCGGGCGTTGATGCAATTCAATGGCCTGAAATCAGACCACATTCGAGAAGGCCAGACCCTGAAAATTCCAGTGCCCTAGAGCACAGTCAATCGCTTCCAGACTGTGGCGGTGTTCTTGATAAGCCGGATGGTTTATCAGGATGACTTGAAATCGACTACGACTCGTTTGCTGTTCAAAAATTTCACGAGGCGGGCATTTGCATTTTACAAAGGAGAAAGACATGACAGACTCAGCATTATCTCACCAATGGGTTGCAGGGCATATTGCTATCTTGCCTAAAAGTGGCATCCGAGACTTCTTCGAGTTAGTAAATACGATGGCCGATGTTGTTTCTCTGGGCATCGGAGAGCCGGACTTTGCTACCCCCCTGCACGTCCGTGAGGCGACAATCGATGCTCTGAATCGTGGTCTTACTCATTATACCTCGAACCTAGGCGACTTGCAATTGCGTAAAACAATCGTGAGTTACGCAAAGAAGAATTTCGGCATAAGTTATTTGCCGGAAACAGAGTGCATTGTCACCGTCGGAGTCAGTGAGGGTTTGGACATCCTGATGCGAGCCATCTTGAACCCCGGTGATGAAGTGCTTTATCACGAACCGAGCTATGTGTCTTATGCACCGGTGATTCGGATGACACACGCTGTGCCGGTAGCAATACAGACCTATGAGGAGAAGGAATTTGTCCTGGATATCGCTGATTTGGAGGCCAAAGTCACTCCTCGCACGAAGGCACTATTGCTGAATTATCCGAATAACCCCACCGGCGCGGGCTTGACTGCTGTCGATAAACAAGCACTGGCTGATTTCGTACTAAGACACGACTTGCTGCTGATCAGCGATGAAGTTTATGAAGAGCTCAGTTATATACCGCGTAGTGATAGCATCGCTGCCTTGCCGGGGATGAGAGAGCGTAGCGTGGTCCTGAATGGAATGAGCAAGGCATTTGCGATGACCGGCTTCCGTTTGGGTTTTGCTCTGGGACC
>CAZUCG010000337.1:0-3890 GCA_964619145.1 uncultured Lentisphaeraceae bacterium
ATAGTTTGACGAGTTGCGGTGGTCCCGGCGGACGGTTCAGCGACATCCTGCAGGAGCGCTTCCCTCAGCACGAATTCATCAATCGCGGCGTTGGCGGTGACACTCTCGAACGGGCGCGAGAACGCCTCGACGAGGATGTACTGTCACTGCAGCCAGATATCGTGCTGGTGGAATTTGGCGCTAACGACTGGTGGCGCAATGTCCGGCCATATCAGGCTTGGGGGACAGACTTGGAGTATCTGTTGCGGAGGATCACCCAACACGGTGCGCAAGCGGTCGTGTTGGGTTCTTTCGGTCCTTGGCCAGACCCACTGACCGGTAAATTGCGCGCTAAGACGTATGGCGCGGACGAGCGCTCACTGGCTTATTTTCACTTAGAGCAAGAAATTGCCCAGCGATATGGCTGTCCGTATATTCCTAACCACCAAGCGCTGATTATCAACGACCGCTGTTGCTGGAAAGATCGCAACCATCCCAATGAATTAGGCAACCGCCGCATTGCGGATTGCCTGCAGCCAATACTGGAAAAGTTGCTAGGGGCGAGCGCACTGCCACGACGGAATCGCAGAATGCGCACGACTCGCGATTTTTGGGAAGAAGCCGTCACAGAAGCGAGTGAAAAGCTGGCTGCTGTCTGTGGTGACCGCCGCCTAACTTTTGCCGAAGCGAATGAACTATCTGGTCAACTAGGCACGGGATTGGCACAAATCTGTCAGAATCCCAACCCCAAAATAGCAGTCTGCCTGCCCAATTGCCTAGAGTACTTTCTGCTGTACTGGGCGGTAGTCAGGATTGGCGGGATTGTCGTACCCATCAATCCTTGGTTAAAAAACAACAGCCTGCAAGCGATCTTTAACACTATCAAGCCTGACTTACTGTTACTGCAAAACCACAATGACCAAGATGCGCTGGCTGCCGCCGCGCATTTCCCCGAGATGCCGGTATTTTTTCTCGAACCCAATGAGCACTCATTATGCTTCGCGGAGTTGTACCGCCCCAGCCTGTACTGTCCCCGGCCAGAGATATCTGGTAGTAGTCCAGCCATCATTATGCATACCTCGGGCACGACGGCAGCGCCGAAAGGCGCCATTATGCTGCACCGCGACTTGCTCTTCAATGCTATGACCACTGTCAAGGCGCATGATTTTACCTGCGAGGACACCCATTTGCTGGTCAACCCGATGTTCCACTGCACCGCCCTATACAGTTCTCTGCCAGTCGCAGCTTATCAAAAGACGCCGCTTGTCATCACTGCCGACAGCCAACCCGAGAGCATCCTCTCGCTTATTCAGCAGGAGCAGATTACGACAATGCTGACTGTGCCCACTATCTTGCAACGCGTGCTAGCGACGCCTGATTTCAAGCAATACCGCTTGGACAGTTTGCGTGTAATTGGCTATGCCGGCTCATTTATGCCGGTCAAGACGGTGCGACGACTGCAAGAGCTCTTCCCAGGCGTCGAGTTGCATAACTTCTTCGGCTTAACTGAGACCATCTCCGCAACCCACGTCTTAAGTGGGGAGGCGTCCTTGGAACGACCAGACTCGATTGGCCAGCTCCTGCCCTTCGTCAGCGCGTGTATTATCCACGAAGACGGCCGCGAATGCGAGGTCGATCAAGTCGGTGAGCTGCTCTTCGCTCGTGAAAATGTCATCAGCGCCTACTGGAATCGACCTGGGCTGCTGGAGGACGCTTTGCTGGAATTGCACGGCAAGACTTGGTTCAGGACCGGCGATTTAGCTTGCCAGGATGCCGAGGGCTTTACCTTCATCAAAGGTCGCAAGAAAGATATGATTATCGTGGGGGGCGAAAATGTCTTTGCGGTAGAAGTCGAAACCGCACTGCTGGCACTGCCAGAAATCAAGGAAGTGGCAGTAATTGGCGTGCCTGCCACTGGTGTCAGAGAGTCTCTCGGTGAGCTGCTCAAGGCCTTCATTGTGATGGAAGAGAATTGCACGCTTACGGAGCCGGCCATCCGCAAACATTGCCATCAGGTACTGCCATCTTATAAAATTCCACATCTACTGGAGTTCCGAGAATCTCTGCCCCGCAACCCAGCTGGCAAAGTTCAGAAAAACGACCTGCACTAGGCAATTCAGCAAAGACCAATCTCCAGCAATGCTGAGATTACAAAAGACAACATAAAGGAAAGACAGACAGGATGATTGAATGGTTGACCCACTTACAGGAATTTCTCAAAAACTACCCTTGGCTTTATCAACTGATTACCGGGGTCGGGTTAGTACTGCTGGCTGTATTATTGTATTTTGCCTTCCGCCTGATTATGTTGCGGGTTTTATTCAGAATCGCAGATCATCTTATCCCCGGGAGCGACAGGAACAAGACTATTGGCCGGAGAACCGTCTTGAACCTGACTTATCTGGTACTGCCGATAGTGATTGGCATCGGCATTACGGTGATTCCTGGCTTCAATCCAATGATTCAGACTGCCGTTCTGAACATTTGTGAAGCATCGGTCATACTGTCAGTCGCGTTGGCATTATCACGTCTGATGGACATCATCAGTATCGTCTATCATCGCCAGCCGCTAGCCCAGGGAAAATCGATCAAAGGCTATCTGCAATTACTGAAAATTCTAATCGGGGTAATTGCTTCAATACTGATTGTCGCGGCCTTGATCGACCGTAATCCGATGATCCTGCTTTCCGGTTTGGGTGCAATTATGGCAGTCTTGCTATTGGTTTTCCAGGATACATTATTGTCGGTCGTGGCCAGTGTCCAACTCGGCACCAACGATATGATTCGAGTCGGTGACTGGATTGAAATGCCAAGCCTGAATGCAGATGGCGACGTAATAGAAATCGCTTTGCATACTGTAAAGGTACAGAACTGGGACAAAACCATCACCACCCTGCCAACCAGAAAGCTGATTACAGAGTCATTTAAAAACTGGCGAGGGATGATGGACTGCGGTGGGCGGCGCATTATGCGTTCGCTGCTGATCGATCAACGCAGTGTCCGTTTCCTTGATCCGGAGGAAATCAGCCGTTTTGAAGATTTTGTCGTGCTTAATGATTACCTTAATGAAAAGATCAAGGAATTGGAAGATTGGAACTCCAAGTTGCGAGCTCAGGGTTCCAAGTCGATCAACGAGCGCCGGGTCACCAATCTAGGTACTTTCCGGGCCTACGTGGAACATTACTTGCGCCAGCACCCGAAAATCGACTCGGACATGATACTTCTTGTGCGTCAGCTGCAGCCGGATTCGACTGGCATACCGCTGCAAATCTATTGCTTCACCAACGATACCCGCTGGGCCTACTACGAAGGCATTCAGTCCGATATCTTCGACCACTTATTGGCCATCCTACCCGTATTCGGCCTGCGAGTCTTTCAGCAGATCAGCGACACTTCCGGGTTCGGCCTATCTTCACCGGCCGTACTTAACGACAAGGTTGGGAATAATACCCCCGTTGGAAGTACAGCAAGCCTGAAAAAACCTTGATTTTTGGCGCGATGCCTAATTTAGCAAAAACACGCCAAGGGCGAGCAATTTTGTTTAGCCGCCCCCGCGTATTTCTCTAAGAGCGCCTCGAATCACTTTTGCTGGATAAGCAAGACGTTATTCCATAACCCGCCTTTACCGCCGCTATCGACTACTTTGACGGTCAAGATATGTTTGCCAGGCTTGGTTGTCGCGGGCAGCATTACAGTAAAGGGCTGCTGCCACAGGACTCCCACATCGCCTTCGTGCTGTCCACCAATATATTCTCCGTCGAGATAGACCCAGGCGCGTTCGTCAGCACCGGCAAAATATAGCCCGAGAGGTTTATTGCCCTCCGGAACCTCCAATTCCTGTCGATACCAGCCGCTGCCGTCATATTTATCGAAACCTTGGTCTTCCCAAAACTTACCGCTTTCCAGAGTAT
>CAZUCG010000338.1:0-3887 GCA_964619145.1 uncultured Lentisphaeraceae bacterium
CCATATTTTCGCGAGACGTCAAAGCCGACCAGGCTTTCGCCTAGACGACAGCGCAAACGAAATACCACCCGCACTTCGCCAGACTCCACCCGCAAGCTGGGAATCTTGAACTGACACCAACTGGTCTGACGGTCCAGGCAGAAAGCATAACTCGGGTACTCCTGGCCATTATGGGTGAGGCGAAAATCGAGCTGGGCTTCCTTAGGCACGAAGACTTGTAGCCAGACTATTGCCTCACGGCCGGAAAAGTCCTCCTGCCATTCTGCTGGGATGGCAAAGACCTTCTCTACTATCAGCGGCTCCTGGCTAATCTGCACGAATATGCGGCCGCCTACGCTCAGGGGACCGTGGTCGTAAATCACCCGCTCTTGCGGGAAGGCCAAGGCCAGGCCCTGCGGCCGCAACCAGCGCATCACCGCCGGTTCACCATAGCGATGATAGGTTGAATAAGCCGAATTGACCAGAAAGACTGCCAGCAGCAGCAATAATAGTCGATAGTGCAATAACCGGCGATAATCCTCAATCCCAGCTTGCCGACCAGCCCAGAACAACCGTATGCCACCACCAGCTGCTACGCATAACAACGGCAAGCAGCCAATCCGGAATCTGGCCAGCATATAGAAAGCCACCGTGCCTAGACAATAAGCCAGAATGGCGTAAAGCAGACAGCTGCGTCGAGCATTCAACCGCATCAGACATAACAGCATACCAGCCAGACCAAGACTGCCCAAGAGCGCAAAATTCACCAGCAACGGGCAGCGCAGCAGCCAACTGTGCCGTTGGGCCGAGCTGATTTCTACGTTGTTCGGTATCTCCTGCCGGTCCCAAAACAGCAGCAAGGTCCGGAATTTCAATTCCAGATACGTCAAGGGCTCAGAGCGCAACCAGCGCCAAGCTTGACGGCTGACGCTGATCCGCTGGCCGGGCTCTTGAGCATCAGCAAGTCCGCACCAATAATGGTAGCTGCGCGGATATTCCAATCCCCCAGCCGGCGCCTCTGGAGTATTGCCTAGCGCCAAGACTTTGTCCTGCGCCACCGAGGGACCGCGCCAACGCCCAGTAGCCTGGTAATTATGCCAGGAATAAGGCAATTGTGGCAAATAGAATAGTACTAAAAATAATCCTGCCAGCAGCGCAATCCGCCCCCACCGCCGCCAGTTGCACCACACCAGCAAGGCCAGCAGTCCGGGCACGAACAGCAATGCATTGCCGCGAGTCAAGGTCGAACCCGCACAAAACACCGCCAGCAGACACCAATCCAACACTCGATTACGGCGCTTGGCAGTCAGCGCACAATAAAATATCACGGCCATCCAGAAACTCTGCAGGACCTCCAGCAGCAAGTACGGCGTGTAGAAGATATGGAAGCGAGAGAGCGCCAACAACAAGGCCGCAATTATGCCCGCCCGCCGACCAAAGACGCGGGCCGCGCCCAGGCCGGTCAGCCATACCGCGGCCGAGCCTAATAAAATCTGCCCCAAAATCGCCGGCCAAGGCCGACCCGCCGGCGATAAAAATGACACTAGGGGCAAGAACACAGTGTAGTAAAACGGCTGGTAGTCATATACCTCCGGCCAATCCCCGGCCCGGATCTCTTTGGCCAGACGCTGGTATGTCGCCATATCCGTCTGTACGTTGGGACGCTGCACTGCCGCGGTGTTATAAAGTTGGCTGCTGACTACTACTCGCAGCAAGAAAGACAGCAATACCACTGCCGCCAAGACTGCATAAAAGCGCCGTCCGTGGGTCAGGGTGCCAAATTTCTCTACTACTGCTGCTAATGTCACTGCGATTTTATCTCCGCCTGTGGAGGTGAGTTGAGAGCTTCCCTGCGAAGCACAAGCGCTCCGCCAAGACAGGGCAGCGCCCTGCCCTGCCCGTAAACCGCCCGCGGTTACGACTTATACCATTTCGGCACAATACCATAGAGATTGACTTTGTAATGCATCACTCTGGGCGACAAACCCAAATCACGCCCCGCCGCCGACATATTGCCGTTATTGCGCTTGATAGCCTCGACTATCAATTCCCGCTCATACGAAGCAACCAGAGTATTGAACGAAGCCTGTCCTTCCGGCAAGAGAGCCGTACCGGATTCCTTGCCGGTCTGTAGCGAGGCTGGTAAGTTATAGCCGTGGATGCAATCATCGGTCGCGGTCAAAACGGCTCGCTCGATGCAGTTCTCCAATTCTCGCACGTTGCCCGGCCAATGATAAGACATCAGCATATTGATGCTCGGAGTCGATAACCGGCAGACCTGCTTGTTGTATTTTAGATTGAACTCGGCAATGAAATGCTCAGTCAGGATCATAATATCCGCCCGGCGGTTCTTCAAGTCCGGCAGTACTATGGGGAAGATATTCAGGCGGTAATACAAATCCTCCCGGAATTTCCCTTGGCTCATCAGCTCTTCCAAATTCCGGCTGGTGGCGGCCAACAAGCGCACATCAGTCTTGTTCTCAGCATTGCCACCCACCCGGGAAAAAGTCCGGTCCTGAATAAAGCGCAATAGCTTAACCTGCACCGGCAAAGACAAATCTCCGATCTCATCAAGGACTATCGTGCCGCCATCCGCGGCCTCCGCCCGGCCAATACGTCGGTTATAGGCGCCAGTGAAGGCGCCGCGCTCGTGTCCGAATAACTCACTCTCGACAAGATTCTCCGGCAAGGCAGCGCAGTTCACCACGATAAATGGCCCCTTGGTGCGAGGACTCAGCTGATGAATGGCATTGGCCACCAGCTCTTTGCCAGTACCGGAACTGCCGCGGATCAAGACCGTGGCATCACTCGGGGCAACTTGCTGAATCAGTTCAAAGACCTTCTGCATCGACCGACAACGTCCCACTAACTCGCCCGGTGGACCGGACTTCTCCAGGGCAATGCGCAAACGCTGGTTTTCCGCTAACAGCCCTTCCCGTTCCTCCACCTCCGCCCGGCGGACCGCCACCGCCTCCGCCATAATACCGCCGATGATTTCCAGCAGCTGCAAAGATTCAGCCAATTCTTCCACATTGCCACCCAGGCAATCGATACTCAATGTGCCCACGACCCGCTCAGCCCGAAAAACCGGTACGCATAAAAATGCGACCTTTGACTTCTTGCCGCCAGCGCGCGCTTTGGTGCGGTTAAGGAAGCGCTTATCTTGGCTGATATCCACCACCAACTCAGGGCTGCCGCTAGCGGCGACTTGGCCAGTCACGCCCTCGCCCAAGTGATATCGGCCGAGTTTTTTTTCCCGCTCACCCAATCCGTGTGAGGCCTCAATAGTAAACACCTCTCCCTGCCGCAAAGTAAAAGTCCCCCGCAACATACCCATTTTACGGTGTAATATCTCCAGGACTTTATCCAGCAAGGCACCGACATTACGCTCGTGCACGACAGCCGAACTTATCTCGCTCAATACTGCTAAAGCAGAATATTCAGATACTTTCATCAATGTCTCCCAGCCGGGTAAAGAAGATAACTTAATATCTCTGCTTCTTTTTGCCAGAATTTTTGCCATCGAAGCAACGAATCTCTTCGTCTTAACCAGAAAATTCTCTTGCCGCAAATACCTCAGCCCAGAACTGCGAGGTAATAACCGACCTCAAAGACGAAAACAAGCCAAATCCCCAGCCTCGCCAAAAGCAAATAAAACGCTCCAAATGCTCTCTTTTGGCTTGCAAAATCGGTAATGCGGGATAGATTAAACAGAATCCTGACACAGGATGTTTTATTCCGACTCCGGCATAGCTCAGCGGTAGAGTAGGTGGCTGTTAACCACTTGGTCGCTGGTTCGAATCCAGCTGCCGGAGCCAATCTGCGTATTACACTTCTGTTACTATTTATTCCGACTCCGGCATAGCTCAGCGGTAGAGTAGGTGGCTGTTAACCACTTGGTCGCTGGT
>CAZUCG010000339.1:0-3880 GCA_964619145.1 uncultured Lentisphaeraceae bacterium
ACTGGATGGTAGGCGAGGTGCAGCGCAAATATGCTCTGCGAAACAGTAAATATTTCGCCTTCGGGCTGATTCCCTGGATTGCCCGCATTGGCGAATATGGCCGAGTGGGAATCACGTATGGCGGAAAAGCAAGAAATTTTGTCGCAGTGCAACCAGCTAGTGATTTCGCTTTTCTGAAAGCTGAGATTTTTGACAATATCAGCCTGCGCTGGTTTGCTACCGGCGAAGCGCAGCAATCAGCGAATTTTCTCTCGCTGACTCTGGCGGTCGATAACCAGATTATCCACCCCACGCGCTGCTATGGCTTGTCGCAAAACGGCGGCGAATGGGATTCTCCGGAGGAAGTGCCTTATTTCTACCGCGATTATGATGCACTCTCAGTGGAATACTTACAGCGTTTAGACAATGATTATTCAGCTATTCGCGAGGGAGTACGGCGACATTTTTCTGACCAGGCATTCCCGTTTATGCTGGATTATCTTTCTTTAGAGCGCTTTAGTTATAATTCCAGCAACTTTGATATCCTCTCCACCTTTGTCAATTCCAAGACTTTGCGGGAAATAAAGACTCCGGTGGTACAGTATACGAATGGTAAGTGGGGACTTGACAGCCAGCACCGTTTTTTTAGTGATGACATCTACTATGGTATCTGTATCGCTAAGTGGTTCGCCCAGCAGCTCAATATCAATACCCCGATGGCGGATGAAATTCTGCGTTGGGTGGAGTGCCTGAAGAATGAAAAAATACTAGATGCGCAGAATCGTCTTCTAGCGGCGAGCCCAGCCTTGGCAGCGCCATTTGCGGCTGGATTGCCGGAATATTACGGCTATCGGGACTTGGCTGCAGTCGTAGCCTGACACTACTTTCACGACTCGGCTGGGTAGTTCAGTATTTCAGTACAGGAAAAGCATCTCCCGATATTTGGGCAATGGCCAGAGATCATCGGCGACGACGTACTCTAAGTTATCGACATTTAGCCGCAATACAGCCATCGCATTGATAATGGCCTGAGGCTCGGCACGCAGCGCCTCTTCTAGAATTGTACAATTCTGGTGCAAAAGATCGAGCCCTTCGCCCAGTTGTTTGGCGATAGCTTGCAGGCGGGACTGCCCAGCCTGCAAGTTGCACTGCTGAGCGCGTAGAAGAGCTTTTGCCTGGCGGTTAAATTCTTCAGTCACCGCCGGAAGTACCATACTGCGGGCAATTTCCAACGCGACCTCACCCTCGATGCTGATCTTTCTGACATATTCCTCCAGACAGACTTCGTAACGTGAGGACAATTCAATTGGCGAAAATACGCTGTATTTGTCAAATAACTGTTGGTTCTTGCGATCCTTAAAGGCGGTAATTGCCTCCAGGGTATCGCTTTTATTGGGGAGGCCGCGTTTGCCGGCTTCCTCCAGCCAGGCCTCCGAGTAATTATCGCCATTGAAGACGATGCGCTGATGCTTGCGCAGGATGTCGCGCAGAATTACCTGCAAGCGCTGATTGAAATCATCCTGATTAGTAGAGTTGGTTTTTTCCAGGCGTTCACTGATGAAGTCGAATGACTCGGCCACGATGGTATTGAGAATCGCATTGACGCCGGAACACGAGCGGCTGGAGCCCGGTGCCCGGAACTCGAATTTATTGCCGGTGAAAGCCATCGGGCTGGTGCGGTTGCGGTCGGTGTCATCGCGCGGCAATGGTGGCAGAGTATCCACGCCAATCTGCATCTTCCCAGTCGGTTTGCTGGCGTTGTTGTTGCCTACTTCAATCTGGGAGATGATCTCGGTAAGTTGCTCACCAAGGAACATTGAGATAATGGCCGGCGGTGCTTCGTTGGCACCCAAGCGGTGGTCATTACCGGTGCTGGCAGTCTCTGCCCGCAGCAAATCGCCGTGCAGGTCAACTGCCCTGATGACGGCGCTCAGTACTGTCAGGAAGATGGCATTCTGCCTCGGGTCTTTGCCGGGTTCCAAAAGATTTTGTTTGCCGTAGCTTAGCGACCAGTTATTGTGTTTACCGGAGCCGTTAACGCCGGCGAAGGGTTTTTCGTGCATCAGGCAGATCATACCGTTGCGCTCAGCCACTTGCCGTAAAACTTCCATAACTAGCAGATTGTGGTCCACAGCCAAGTTCGCGTCCTCGTAGATCGCTGCCAATTCAAATTGAGCCGGAGCGACTTCGTTGTGACGAGTTTTGGCCGGGATGCCGAGTTTCCATAAGTCTAACTCGACTTCAGTCATAAATTTCAAAATTCGCGGTCGGATGGAGCCGAAGTAGTGATCTTCCAATTGCTGATGCTTGGCGGGAGGAGCGCCAAAGAGCGTCCGGCCGGTCTGAACCAGGTCGGGACGCTGCCAGTAGAATTTTTTATCAACCAGGAAATACTCCTGCTCAGGCCCTAGGGTCACACAAGTGTGCTGTACCGGAAGGCCGAAATGCGACAGCAGGCGTTGGGTAGCTTTGTCGATGGTCTGCAGCGAGCGCAACAGTGGCGTTTTCTTGTCCAGTGCCTCACCATTGTAGGAGCAGAAAGCGGTAGGAATACAGAGCGTCGCGCCATTTTCGTGGCGTTTGACAAAGGCCGGGCTGGTGGGGTCCCAGGCAGTATATCCACGAGCCTCAAAGGTGCAACGCAGCCCACCAGAGGGGAAACTGGATGCATCTGGTTCACTGACGATAAGGTTTTTGCCGGAGAAGACCATAAATGCCTGGGCTGGGCTGCTGGTTTCCAAAAAGGAATCGTGCTTTTCGGCTGTCCCCCCGGTCAAGGGCTGGAACCAGTGGGTGAAGTGGGTGGCACCACGAGATAAGGCCCATTCTTTCATCGCATAGGCGACATCATCGGCAATCGCCGAATCAAGCGGATGACCATCATTGATGGTGGAAAGCAACTTCTCCGCAATTTTCAGGGGGAGATATTGGCGGATGACCTCGGAGTTGAAGACATCTTCGCCATAAAAGTCCAAGATGGCTTTCCCTTTGAAAGAGGGAATTGGCAACTCGTAGTCAGCTATCGACTGCAAAGCATGCATCCGATTCAGGTTGTTCATAACGACAAACTCCTATCAGTGATCTGAAGCGTATGATTTGAGAGCATAGAATTAAAATGAAATACTAGCACAAAATATGCCAAGTTTAAGGGGAGGGTAAAACGCACTCTGGGAACAAGCAAAGCTGAGCGCTACTGTAAGATAATTTACAAAAAATGTAAAACAAGCTATCATTGCTGATAATTCTTGTACAATCTCATTTAGTTAGAGGGCATCCAAAAAGCCTAAGATAATTTTAACCGCGAAAAACGCAAAAAACGCTAAAAAATGCAGAAGACAAGAAAGAGCAGAAGCCTGTCCACAGATTGCCGCAAATTTTTTGTTTTTGGCAGGATTTTGCTGTAATTATGGAAACTTGAGTGTTGAAGATCGTTTTTTAGTGTCATTGAATATCGGGTTAGCACAGTGAACAAAATTCCAACCGGTAAATGACATTCCGTGTCGCATCCGCTAAAACACAATTTTTACGAAAAATGCAACGATCATTTTTGCGAACCTCTTCTAGAAATCATTAAAACCTGCATAATCTGCGGACAAAACAATTAATGCTACCTTTTTGGCTGGGGTCTAGTCACCTCTGCTGATGTCGGTATTGTCTACGATATTACCTTCGACTACTACAGTTAAATATTTGCGCTGGGTGGTTTTTCAGCGGGTCATTCTGGATAGCAGGTTTTTTTGGGATAAAACGCATCTATTTTGTCTAGTTCAGGCAATTTGTCTTGTATAATTATCAGCAGGAATTACAGTTAGTAGTTACTTGCGCCAAGTTTTTTTCTGCTGTTTCTTTCAAGGAGTGTTTGATGCGAAAGAGTCCAGAAGTTACCATCATCATCCCAATT
>CAZUCG010000340.1:0-3876 GCA_964619145.1 uncultured Lentisphaeraceae bacterium
CAGCACTATAGTGCCGACGATGCTATATTACACGTTTTACGGTTCTGTTTTTTGGAGAACGCGAGTATGGCATATAAACAACTCACTTTGGAGCAAGCTGCCAAACAAATTAATTGCCGGCCAAAATATCTACTGGAACAGGCGATTCAAGGCGATGCCCCTTGTACTCGGCAAGGCGATAAGCTGTTTTTTGAGCAAGAAGAAATCGTCAATTGGTGGTCTTTACATATCATTAATGCCGACTTCGACCACGAGAAAATCAGGCTGCCCGAAAACTCGGCCGCTGATTGCCCAGTTTTGCCAAGTTCTTTATGCTCGCTGGACAGCATCGATACTGCTATCAAAGGCAAGAGCAAAAACGCCATCCTGAAAAGCCTGACCGCATTGGCCGAACGCACCGGGCAGCTCTACAACGCTAGCGAATTTCACGAATCACTGCGTGCCAGAGAAGAGCAAGGCTCGACTGCATTGCCGGGTGGCGTCGCCTTGGTGCACCCGCAAAGTCGTGACGAATTCCTGTTTGAGGAGTCGTTTATCTGCCTGGCGAAAGCCCAGGCACCGGTATTTTTTGGCGAGCAGAACGGCCTGACTACCGACCTCTTCTTTGTTATCGCCTGCAAAGATGATATCCACTTGCAAGTCCTCGGAACACTGAGCTCTATTATGGTCTGCACCAACCTCCTCAATGACCTGCGCCGCGCGGAAACAGCAGCAGAAATGCTGACTGCGTTGCTAACGGCAGAAGCCATCTCCCCCCGGCGCTAGCAAGCGCTAGCGCAATCCATCCACCTTATGCCTGAAACACCGTTATCCATACTCTTGTCACCCGAGACCTTGACCCAAATCAGCGACTACCACCTGCTGGCTAAAACTGCCGTTGAGGGACTCTTAGCCGGAATGCACCGCAGCATCTGCCGCGGCAGCGGCAATGAATTTATGCAATACCGCGCCTATACCCCCGGTGATGACTTGAAATTCCTGGACTGGAAATTGCTGGCTCGCCTCGGCAAGCCCTATAGCAAAGTCTATCACGAAGAGACCAACCTGCGCTGCGCCATAATTCTTGATGCCAGCGCTTCGATGGCCTACAAAGGCAAAGAAGCACCTTGCAGCAAATTCCGTTATGCGGCACTGCTGGCCGCCTGCTTGGCCTACCTGGCTCAACATCAAGGCGACCAAATTGGGCTATTCGCTTATGGCGAGACGATGCAATGTCTACTCCCGCCTGGAGACGGCAGCAGTAGCTTGGCCCGAGTCTTGTCCGCCTTGGAGCAATGCCGCCCGGCTGGTCGGGCGGAGCACGGCGTCGCCTGGCAACAAGTCAACGAACTCTTGCCACGCCGTAGTCTCTTGGTCTGGCTCTCGGATTTTCAGGAACACGAACAGCAAGTCGGCCGCTCGTTACAGCAATTCCGTTTTGCCGGGCACGACTGCTTGGCCTGCCAAATCCTTGATCAGGATGAACTCACTCTGCCCTTCCAGGAGACACTGAGTTTTGTTGACAGCGAAAGTAACCGCGAAATCACCACCACCGCCAATTTAGTGCGTGAAGTGTACCAGCAACGGATGCAGGATTTCCTGGCCACCACCCGGCAGCAGTGCCTCGACACGCAAACCGATTATCTGCTGACCAATACCTCTGACAATCTCGGCCACATCTTGGCCGCTTGGCTCCATAAACGGGAGGCACTGCGCTAATGCTGACTTTCGCTTACCCGCACTTCCTCTGGGGACTCCTGGCACTGGCTGGCCCAGTACTGCTGCATTTACTGAATCGCAAACAACCGCAACGGCTCATTTTCCCCAGCATCCGCTTCCTGCAAATCTCACCCTTGCCGCGCGAAGGACGACGACGACTGCGGGATATCTTGCTGCTGCTTTGCAGATTGGGCCTCTTCATCGTCATTGTACTAGCGCTAGCCCGCCCGCAATGGCTGCCCAAGACTAGCCCCGTCAGCGCAGCAGGACTCCAACAGGTCATTATTTTATTGGACAGCTCTGCGAGCCTGCATTGGCAAGGCGCGGCAGAAAAAAGTCGCCAGGCAGCTCTAGCTGCCATTGATCGCTACTCTCAAGCCGACTGGCAAGTCGGCCTGGTCTCATATTCCGACCAGCTGCTAAACCAATTCCCACTTGGGACAGGCGCTGCCACTCTCCGTGCCGCCGTGGCAGATTGGCAACCTACTCTGACTGCAGGGCGACCAGAAGAAGCACTCGGCAAAAGCGCGGCGGTATTCTCGCCCGCCGCCGAAAAAAAGAAATTACTCATCGTCAGTGATTTTCAAAGCAGTGACTGGTCTTTGCAGGAACTGTCTCTGCCCCAAGATATTGAGCTGGAATTTCTGGCCCTCGATAGTTTGCAGGCAGCCAATGTCGGCATCACTTCCGTTCAGTGCACGCCATTGGCGGGCAACAAACAGCGCCGCATCCTCGTGGTCTGTAGAAACTACTCAGCTGAACCGCAGCAACGCCTGCTGACCGTCCGCTTAGGCCAACAATCCCAGAGCAATACCTTGCAACTGGAGGCCGCGCAGACTCAACGCACGGCCTTCGTTTTTGACCGCCAGGACGACACCGCCGACCAAGGCTGGGCAACCCTGAGCGAAGACGCCTTCCCACTCGATGACGAGTATCATTTTTGGGCCGGAACCGACCAGCCCGTCAAAGTACTGCTAATTACGCCCGACGACGCCGGCCAGCTCGCGGAAGATGAGGCCTTCTTCGTCAGCAAAGCCCTGTCGGCCGAAAAGGAAGGCGTGCCAGGGCGATTTACCTGGGAACGCCTCGGCGCGGCCAGTCTCTTCGCGGCCGATATCCAGAGCTGCCAAATGATCTTCCTGCTCGGGTCGGCCGAACGCCTGACCGCCGACAACTGGCAAAAACTCGCTGCTTTCCTGAAATCCGGTGGGGTAATTTTTCATACTCCTGGGCAGGCACCAGCGCTAGGCTGGCACGCTATGCGTGAATATGGCCTCTGCCGCTGGCATTACCAAGGGATGCTCGGCGAAGCCAGCAACACTGTTACCCTTGGGCTGTCCTGGGTCGAACCCGATTCGCCCTTGGGACGCATTTTTATCCCCGAGAGCAGTGACCTGTTCTTGTTCTCCATTCGCAAACACGCTCGACTGCAAGCCCCGGCGACGGAAAAAACCCTCCTGAAGACGCTCGACGGCCTGCCCGCACTGCTGGAAACTGAATACGGCAATGGCCGGCTGTATTCTTTCGCTTTCGCTTTTAACTTGAGCTGGAGTGATTTCCCCTTGAGTCAAGCTTTCCTGCCGCTCTTGCGCGAACTCTGCACTGCGGCCATCCCTCCCCAACACGGCCGCAAGCGCATCACTTGCGGTGAAAACATCCCCAGACTCTATAATCTAGATGGCAGCGAAATTCTACCCGATAAGCCAATTGACAACAGCCGGCCAGGCGTCGCCCTAATCGGCGATTGCCCGCTGGAAATTAATTTAGACCAGCGCGAAGCCCTGCCCGAGACGGTCAAAACCACCGACTTACAACGCTTCTTGCAGCGCCAGAATGAGCCAGCGGAAGCTGTTCCTGCTGCCTTGCCGGGCAGCCACACCGGCCGTAGGCCACTGTGGCAATACTGCTTGTTCATTATGGCTCTGCTGATCCTACTCGAAGCGAGCTTAACCGCCAAAGCCGATACCCGCAAAGGCAAAGGGCTCTGAGAATTTTCCCGGGCCGACTGCCGCTCGATAGAAAACTCGCCAAAGGGACTTTTTTCAGCGAGGTTATTTGAAATCCAGCTATTAGGTGTTAGATTAATCACTCGTCAATATAATTGCCCGATGGTGTAATGGTAGCACAACTGATTCTGGTTCAGTTTGTCTTGGTTCAAATCCGGGTCGGGCAGCCATA
>CAZUCG010000341.1:0-3842 GCA_964619145.1 uncultured Lentisphaeraceae bacterium
AAACGCGCATCGACCATCGGACTGACTTCATCGATGTGTCGGCCAATCGGCTCGACAATCCGCTGTATGATCGATAGCAAATGCCGCTCGTTAAAAAACCGCACCCCAGTCTTGTAAATCACGCCCTTTTTTTCCACGTAAACCAAATCCGGGCCATTGACCATAATCTCATCGATGTCATCCGCTCGCAACAACCCGGAAATCGGCCCTAGGTTGACCAAGTCATCCATCACTGTATCACGGAAAATATCAGCTGGCACCTTCTTTGGCAACTCGTGCCAGAAATCTCGCATCACTTTTTGCACTGCTAAATTAATGTTGTGACGAAAATCCCGACGAGCAAAATCCTTGGCGCTGATTTCGGCCAAGTTCAGTTCTCGCAACACACTCTCGTGAATGCGTTGCTTCAAGTCCATAATCTCACCAGTGTAAAGAAGATTAGCGTACTTGAACTCCTCGGCAATTTCTTCAGTAGCCCAACTCTGTACCGCTTGCGTTGCCAGCGGCGTCGCCGACAGGCGCAGCTCATATTCGGCCAAACCAATGCTGTCGCGCTCCGAAAGAATGACCGGGCCATCAATCAACAAACCATTTTGCTTGACGCCTAACTTACTACCGCAATCCTCCAAATAAAACTCACCTAATTGCCGATAAATTTTGGCGTGCCGCCGTGATACCATAGTATCGGCAATCACGACCGCGCAATCGACATCGCGACCAATCAGCCATTGATTGACATCGCTGTCCAATTTGACAAATTGCTGTAAATCCTGATTGTGCCAAACCGTTAAGTACATACACTCTTTCTGGAAACAGCGAGGGTTTGAGTACCCCCGCTTCGCTTGCCAAACACTCCAACCGATAGCGCAATCACCTAAGAAAAGAAGCTATTCTTAAGCAGTCACTGGCTTTAAGGCTTACCAGTGCAGCCAGCGGAACCAGCGACGCTGTTCCCGTTTGCCAGTCAACAAATCCTCAACCGCATTTTCTTCCACATCGCGCAATTCTTGGGAAGGGGGCAATTCGATAGGCTTGGCCTGGGTCATCAGCTGAGGGCTGATCAGCATCAGGAATTCCTTGTCCTGATAAGAGACATCTTTTTCCGCCACAAACCAGTTGACGATAGGTACGTGCCGCAAATAGGGCATACCATCAGGGCCGCCATTGCTCTGCAACAGTTCCTTAAGTCCGCCCAAAGCGACCGTATCATCGAGTTTGCAAACCACAATCGTTTTGATAGTGCTTGACTTCAGGTCATAATCATCATTCTCCATCAGCACCGGCGAACTCATAGTGATCTCAATCTCCATAGTCACGGTGTCTTTGCCAGTCAAACCACCCTTGACAGTCATCGTAAAACCGTAATTCACGCTCTCCAGCGAACTATGCTCTGTACCATTTAAGCGGACCTTCAAGGTGCCGCCGTTATGTAACGAACGACCGGTTTCCTGGTCTTTGCTACTGAAAGACAGGAAGCCGGCATGCCGAAAAACGCTGTTAGTGTTCTTGCCAATCAAGTTAATAACAGTATTCAAGTTCGTGCCCAAACTGTAGCTGCCGCCACCACGATGGAAATCAAAACGCCGGTCGATCCTGCCACCATAATTGGCATTGAAGGTAATCGGGATGCCAGCCTCCATAAAGTTCATCCCAATCTGTTCCATCTGGGTCTTATCTAAACCGACGTACACAGCACCGAGCTCCAACATCTCAGGAGCCACTTCGATGTTCATTAAAGCCTTGACTCTTTTGCCGTCAGCGCTGCTCTTGGTGGTAAGCCAACTCTGCGAATCAAGGATTTCGCTCACTTTGCCTAAATCTGCCGGGCTGAATACTTTGCCAGAAACCACAACCGTATCACCAACCGACTTGATCAATAAATCACCAGGAGTGAATGCCGCACCATCTTCAACTAATTGATAACCTGCTTGCTCCAAAGTATTCTGCAATTGCTTCAGGACTTCCGGCTTGGGACGGAAGGTGACCAAGCTCAAAACAGACCCTTTGTAAAAGTTCAAGACCCGCTCATACATTTCCAATTTTGCAATGCTGGAAAGCTCACCCTTGACAACTACCTTACTGCCGCTCGGAGTAATCTCCAACTCCGGCAAAAAATCCAGATCGACCGACAATTCACGGTACAAGCCACGGATATCGCCGGTTACCGTCACAGTATAAAAGAGATTGCCTTTCTCACCAGTGACCATAATATCAGCACTGCCAGCCTGCCCACCCACGACTTGCATCTGATTTTCAGACAAAATACTGACCTTAGCTACCTCCTGGTTGCTGACACTGCAGCCCTTTATGGCAAAGGGCACGTCGACCATCAACATTGCTCCACTAATCAATTGAATCTGCTCATTGCCGGCCGCGAAGACCATTGAAATCACCAAACTCACAATAACAACAATAAATCTTTTCATTTTTTCGGCTCTCCTTTCCTATTTAACCATTCCATCTGGGACAGCGGGAATTTCGATATTACTAACACCCTTGAGCATCCTATTATAAGCGTCTGCATCAATCATACCCGTCTCCAGACGATTCAAATTACTCGAGTCGTTGGGACGCCGTAAAGCTGGATAAAGATTAGCTACCGCCTGGGCAGCTATCACCGTCTGGACTTGCTGTGGAGTCATCGCCAGAACCAAACTCCGCTTGTCTTCGTTGCCAATCACACTAAGGATTCGTACCCTAGGAAACAAAACTGTGGTAACTTCTTTTCGCTCGTCTTTGGGCTGCGAACCCACGTTGCCTACCACTACTGACTTAGCATCAGGCGCGAAGGTAGCGCCAAACGACGCGACAATAGCAATTTCGTCTCCGGGACGCAAGATCGCAGCAATAGCAGAATCAGCGAAAGAGACAGTCACAGCCCACTCGCCTTCACCGATGATATCACTTAAACCGCCGACACTACCAATGTCATCCCACAATAAATAATCACCGCTGCCAATGCTACGCTGGCATTTTTGCTTGAATAATAAACGCACTTGACTCCACGGGACGGCTTTTTTAGGAATGGCATTGCGCGGGACGGCTTTTCTGGCAAAAGACGTCTCGGCCAAGACCGTGTTTTCTGGAAGATCGCGCGCCGCTACGACCACCTCGATTTTCTCCTCTCCTGGTGTTTCTTTCTGGGTCAGCAAGCGCTTGACTGCAAAAACTGCCGCCAAGCCCAATACTACCGCTAAAATCAATGGGACGATATTTTTCATTATTTTCCTTGCTGCCTTTCTTGCTTGCTTGCTTGTATGATTTTTAGGATAAATTATCCGCGTCTAGAGGGCGTGGCTTCTAATACATCTAGATGAGGAAGCCAAGCCGTAAGAACAAAATTCTCAGCCACAACAGTACAATTCGCTATGTCCAGAGCTCACCTTGCCCTCACTGCCTTGTAAACTCAATACCGCCTATGCTTGTGCCGTATCCTAAGCAGAAAAACCACTAAATGACATCGGTACAGACCGACTTGCTTGATAGAGCCAAAAAAAACTGCCAAAAATTTTCTGCCCGACCTTTAAGACAGCTAGAAAATGAGCACTCTTCAGCGATAAATTAAACTTCATTTAGTAAATATCCATTCTCGTTTTTGTTTTACAAATTAAAAACTCCCAAAAAATAACGATTTATTCAAAAACTTTATCTTGTTGTACGCACCTTTATCCAACAGTATGTACTATTGTGGTTCGAGAGCCGCTAAGACCTGAATTTCAATGAATACCGCAACCTCATTAAGCAGCGCAAGCCAACATAGCCAGCAGATATTATAAATATACTGCTAACATTTGCTCAAGACCCAAAACCAACCTCAAGGGGCCGGAAAAGCATCCCGAGGA
>CAZUCG010000342.1:0-3837 GCA_964619145.1 uncultured Lentisphaeraceae bacterium
AGGTGCTCTAAATACTATGGTCTTTTTCATCCAGTAAATTATTTATTTGGCTGAATACTTTTTTCATATCTTTCGACAATCCGATACCTGCACAGCGGCGAAAATAATCTCCCTCTTGCTGCGCCTGCAAAGTAGCGCCTAGCTCCTCCACTGGAGCGAGGATATTCCGGCGTAGGCGTTGTTCAAAAATAACACTTGTGCTAAAGAATAAGAGGGCCATAAAGGCCACGCTCCAGGCTCCGGCCCGACCCAGCGACTGCGCTTGCTTGGCAGCGGTATTCATAGCCGCGCGATTACGATTGGCCAGCTCAACTATGCCGCCTGCTATCTTCTCTCGGCCTGCGGTATTTCCCGCTAGCACGGTCGAAAACAACTCTTGGATATTCTGGCAAGCTTCCCTTTCGCCCGGCTCCGTGATGTTCCCTTCGGCTAAGTCCAGGGCGGCTTGAAATTCCGCAATGGCGATATTTTCCGTAGCCAATGCCAGCAGCATTTTTTCACAGGCTTGCAAAGAACGGGCATTGCGATAATTAATCCGCTCAATTGCCGGCGCCATCCGCAAGAATATCCCGATGGACCCGAATGCCATCAGCAGATTAAGTGAAATCAACAACCAAGCTCCCAGAGTAATACCTTTGCTAAGTTGCATTTAGACCTCCTTCCCTAGATTCGTCAGTGCTCCTTCGTTGGAAACAATCAGCAGCTTATCACCTTCTTGCAAGGGCGCCTTGGGGTCTGGTCGGAACAATTCCTTGCCGCGCCTGACGGCGACAACTATGATACCATAACGTTTTGGCAAAGATAGATCGATCAGGTTCTTGTTGACCATCGCCGCAGGAAGCAGAATCTCAGTCAGCTCCAAATCACCGCCAAGGGTGGTGTCAGCAAGGATATTGCGATGCAGTAAATGAGTGGCAAAACGCCGACCGAATTCCTGTTCGGGATTGATGACCTCGTGCGCGCCGACTAGCTGCAAAATTCGCCGGTGCATTTGTGAGTTTGCTCGGGCAACAATATGCTGGCAGCCCATTTGCCGCAACAGCGCAGTGCAAATTATGGCCGCGTCTTTGGCTGCCACACCGATAGTGCAGACCACCGAATCACGGGAGGCGGGCAGCAGCTGCGCCAGCTCAGCCTCGTCAGTGGCATCGATCGCGACTGCGTGGGTCACAAAATCTGCTACCGCATCTACTCGACTTTGCTGGATATCTACTGCTAGTACCTCCGCGCCGCGTTCGAAAAGCGTGCGAGCCAGTGATGTGCCAAATTGGCCCAGCCCAATAATCATTATTTGTTGTGCCACGTTCTGAGCTCCTTTTGGGATATTAGCTCAATATTATTTTAGCGACCGGCAAGCCAGGTTCCTGGCTTTTGCGTTTTTCACTCAAGAGCAGAAAAAATGTCAACGGCCCAATACGGCCAATAAACATCGCTGCCATAATAATCAATTTTCCGACAGCGTCTAGCTTTGCAGTCGCGCCTGTCGAGAGCCCGACTGTAGCCAGCGCTGAAGTAGCTTCAAAAATTATACTTCGCGCCGGGATATCTTGGGTGGTTATCAGCATTAGGACGGTCAGGAACAGTATTAACAGCGCAGCAGTTACTATTGAGACTGCCTGTAACACTGTTTCATCTTGGATGCGGCGTCCATCAATAACTATCGTGCGTTTCCCAGTCACAGCTGAGCGGAAAGAAAGTACTATAACCGCAAAAGTCGTCGTTTTAATACCGCCCGCCGTACCGCCAAAGCTTCCGCCAATAAACATCAACAGCAACATCAGCAGATAAGCAGGGACAGCAATATTCGCAAATGGGACAGTGTTAAAGCCGGCTGTGCGCGCCGTCACGGATTGGAACCAGGCATTGCTAAGTTTCTGAATGAAGGTCAATTCGCGAAAGATGCCGTTCCATTCAAAAAACAACAAGAAAACAGTGCCGAAAAACAACAGAAACAACGTCGTTACGATGGCTAAGCGCGCACTGATAGGCACTCTTTTTCCTCTGAGCAAGCGCGGTATCGCCAAGGTCACTGCCGGGGCCAGGCCGCCAAAAACAATCAACCCGGCTACTGTATGCATCAGCAAATGATTATCGGGGTAAGTTGCCAAATTAGCCGCTCCAGGGAAGAATCCGGCATTGCAGAAGGCCGAAACCGCAGTAAAAACACCGACCCAAGCTGCTTTTGGGAGCTGCATCCCTGATTGTAAAAAACAGGAAATCAGGATTATTGCTCCGACTACTTCCATTAGCAAGGTAAATTTAAGGATCAACTTCAGGCTGGAAAACAAATTCGTTTCCAATGGCTCACTGATTGAGTACATCAGCCGTTCGTGATTGAGGCTGAGCCTACCAAGCGCGTGCAGCGCAAGTGTAGTTATACTCATAATGCCGAGACCGCCGAGTTGGATCAACAATAACAGGAAGAATTGTCCATATCCGGACAACCCTGTGCCGACATCAATGACGCTCAAGCCAGTTACGCAGACACCGCTGACGGCCGTGAAAGCCGCGTCGACAATACTGATGCCATCGGTTGTGGCCAGTGAGGTTTTTAGCAACAGCGTCCCAAAAGCAATCAGCATTGAAAAAGTCAAAAAAAGGCACCTAGCAGGATGCAGCAACAGCGTCCCCCACCAAAGCTCCCCCGGTTCCCGTTCGCGGTAAAAGAAAGAAAGGATAACAATGCCAAGCAAAGCCAATAAGGAAATAAATATTTCTGTTGTGGCCAGCAAAAACAGATACCATAACACTATAGCTAAGCCTGACACGAGGGCGAAGATCAGACTTCGCAAAAGTCGGCTGTTCAATTTCATTGCCCAAGCCGCAATCATTATTAAGGCCATACTACCGCTGATGGCGAAGCACAGATCAAGGCAAAATAATTCATTCGTTAGCAAGGGTGACAAAGCCACGCAGAGCAATAACGCTGCCAGTGCGCCCTGTGCCCGACGACGGATTGCCCGCAACGAATATCTCTTAATAGTTACAATTATCCCGGTTAGCAGATAGAAAGAGCTGCCAATGATTAAAGTCCCAAAAAAAAGTGCTAGGCTGGGATTATGCAATAGCTTCGGTAATACAGCTGCCAAAATCAACGCCAAGGCGATGCCAAGCAACCATCGTCCTGGAAGCGGTTGCCGGAAGAGTATCTGCACACCGATGATAGCGCAACTGATAGCCAGTATTACTGCGTATGAGCGCCAGCCGTCGAGTAAACCGCAGATCTCGCCAGGAATCAGCAGAAAAGGAATTAGTACTGACAATACGCCTTGCAGGGTGGCTTGACGCAATTCTGTCGAATTATTATTCATATCGGCAGGAAATTATTTTTCTAAACGGCAACATAAAGACCTTTTTATACCTCGACAAACACTGGAAAGAAAGCATCGCCCAAAACAAAAAATTCAACTCCGGGTATTTCCCAGTTAGAGCGTGGAGCCGATATCATATTTTGATAATATCCAGACACTTACTACGGATAACTATTGATCAGTGGGCTCTCTTGGTTTTTCCTGAGCAGGCCCAACAACCTGAAGTTATAAAATTGTCACTACACCTATAAATGTAATATCATTTTGCTAATTTTCACTTCAACAACAGAAATTTCTCTTGCCGCGTTACATTGCGCAATGCTAGTCCAACCGGCCATTGCCACGCAAACAACCGTCGGGGAATAACCTGAAACAATGATTTTGCGGTTCAACAAAATGGAACGGCTTATAATCTCGAGACCGAACATAATTTCTGCGGAACAAAAAACATTGGCAGGCTAACAACTCCGCAGGAGTTGTCTTCTTCAAGCCCGGGGTTGGTCGCGAAGCGACCTACCCCGGGAAT
>CAZUCG010000343.1:0-3830 GCA_964619145.1 uncultured Lentisphaeraceae bacterium
AGCTCCGGCTACCTCCTCTACGGGCCCCCCCGGCTCCCTCCTCGCCAGCTCTGGGTTCAATTATCCGTTTTTGTCAGTAGCGTCCTTGAGTTTGGGTTCCGCCATAATGAAGATTGCTGGCAGAATGAAAAGCGTGAGTAGAGTAGAGGTCGATAACCCGAAGACTACTACTGTGGCCAGGGGGCGCTGCACTTCTGAACCGGGACCAGTGGACAACAACAGCGGCAGCAGCCCCAGGATGGTGGTCAGGGCTGTCATCAGAACTGGCCGTAGCCGTTGTAGTGCTCCCTCGTGGACTGCCTCAGCCAGCGTCAGCCCACGTTTGCGCAGGGCGTTAAAAGTACTTACCAGTACCATACCATTCTGGACGGCAATGCCGAACAAGGCGATAAAGCCGACGGCAGCCGGGACAGAGAGGAACTGCCGCATAAGCAACAACCCCAGCACTCCACCCACCAGTGAGAGCGGGATATTGACGATGATGATACAGGCTTGGCGGAAGGAAGAAAAAGTCAGCCAGAGCATAGTAAAGACTCCGGCGATGACCAGCGGTATAATCAAGAATAAGCGTCGCATCGCGCGCTGTTGATTCTCAAATTGTCCGCCGTATTCGATCAGGTAGCCCGGGGGCAGGACGACGTCCTCGGCTACTTTGGCGCGGATGTCAGCCACCACGCTGGCGATATCACGATCTTGGACATTGGCCTGGACAATCCAGCGTCGCAAGTTGTTTTCCCGGCTGATTTGGATCGGGCCGGTGAGTTGTTTGATTTCGGCCACTTCCGAGAGCCTGATCAGTTGGCCGTCCTTGCCTGACACCAGCAGCCGTCCCAGTGCTTCGGGATCGCGCCGGCTGCTCTCCTGGTAGCGCAGGCGGATGCCGTATTTGCGGGTATTCAAATACAGATAATCAATTACTTCGCCGCCGATAGCCAGTTCGACCATCTCCATCAAGTTGTCGATGGAGATGCCGTAACGAGCACACGCTGCGCGGTCAGCCAGTAACTGCACTTGTGGTTGGCCAAAACTTTGCTCTACGCTGAGATCGACCAGCCCGGGGATATCGGCGATGCTCACTTTGATTTCGCTGGCCTTTTGCCGCAAAACCTGCAAGTCGTCACCGAAGACTTTGATCGCCAGTTGAGTTTTTACTCCTGAGAGCAGTTCATCGAAGGAGTTTTGAATTGGCTGAGTGAAATTGAACTGCACTCCAGGCACCTGAGCCAAAGTCTGGCGCAGGGCATCGACCAACTCGCCTTTGTGGGCAAATTTGCGCCATTGTTTAAGCGGCAGCAATTCCAGTTGTATTTCAGCAGTATTGACTGGGTGGGGGTGGCTGCCGGTTTCGGGCCGGCCGACTCTGGAAACACTTTCCCGCACTTCCGGGAACCTCAGCGCCAGTTTCTCCAGCCGCAGTACAGTCTGCACGGCTTCCTGGAGCGAGATGGACGGGGCCATACTGACTGCGATCAGAATCGAATGTTCCTCTAGGGTGGGGATGAATTCTCGGCCGAGGTGCTTTAGGCTGACCCACGAGGCCAGCAGTAATAACAGCGCAAAAACAATGACTGCTATTTTCATTCGGCAGGCGAATTTAAGCAATGGCCGATAGATGGCGGTGCAAAAGTTCAGCAGATAATTGCTGGGTTGTTTGCCGGACCGTAGCAAGAGCATTGCCAGGGCGGGGACAATAAACAACGCGGTCAGCAGCGATCCTGCCAGCGCAGCCGTCATACTCCAGGCCATCGGTGCAAACATCTTGCCTTCATATCCTTCCAGGGTAAGTAGGGGCAGAAAAACCAGGATAATAATCGCGATGGAAAAAGCGACCGGCCGGGCGACATCGCGGGCGGCAGCCATCACCAGGCGGTGTTTTTTGCTCGCTTGCCAGGCTGGGTCGCCAAGATAGCGGTAGATATTTTCCAGCATCACTATGGACCCATCACCAAGCATCCCGATAGCGATGGCCAAGCCGCCCAGTGACATCAGATTGGCAGAGACACCCTGCCAACTCATACAGATGATGGCGATAAGTGCGCAAACCGGCAAAGACAGCGCTACAATCAGGGCGCTGCGCCAGTTGCCGAGAAACAATGCCAGCACCAGCAGTACTAGGATCGCGCCCTGCCAAAGAGCGGTCTTGACCGTACCCGTGGCATTGCTGACTAGTTCAGCCTGCTCATAATAAGGAACTAATGCTACGCCAGCCGGCAAAATGGCCTTCACTGACTCAATTTTTTCATACAGGCGGTCGATGACTGCGGAGGTGTTCTCGCCATATAATTTCAGAACAATGCCGGAAACGACTTCGCCTTGCCCGTTGCGGGTAACTACACCACGGCGGATCTCATTGCCGTGACGGATTTCAGCGATGTCCTGCAGCCGCAGCGGTATGCCCCCGATGGTGCGAATCGGGATATTACGAATGTCATCCAGGTCTTCCAGCAAGCCGATTCCCCGCACCAGATGCTCTTCGCTACCCAACAGCAGGAATTGCCCGCCGGCATTCTGGTTATTGGCGGTGACTGCTTCAACTACTTCGTCAAGGCTGACGCGATGCTGATAAAGACGATGCGGGTCCAGTTCAATCTGGTACTGCAGGACTTCACCGCCCATAGCCAGGACATCAGTCACACCACGGACATTTTGCAAGTGGTATTTGACGGTGCGGTCGTTGATATCGCGCAACCAGGTGGCCATTTCCAGCCCCTGGGTATCAACTTGGTCTGGGTCAGCGGTCAGGTAGTAGATGAGGATTTGTCCGAGACCGCTGGAGATTGGTCCGAGGGATGGCGGCTCATCCAGGGACGGGAGTTGCGGGGTTACGGAGGCGAGACGCTCTGCCACCAGTTGGCGGGCAAAATAGATATCGATAGCGTCATCGAAGTACACGTAAACAACTGACATCCCGAAAGCGGAGGTCGATTTGATCTGTTGGACACCTGGCAAGCCATTCATCACCGATTCGATCGGATAGGTGATGAGCCGTTCTACTTCTTCCGGTGCCATACCGTGTGCTTCAGCAAAAACTGGCACCATTACTGGCGAGACGTCCGGGAAGGCGTCGACAGGCATTTTCTGGTAGTAGAACAGTCCGGCCAGGATGATTCCGAGCAGTGCGAGTACAGCCAGCCCCGGAGTTTTTAACAACGTTTGTAAAATATTTTTATACATCCTTATGCTTCCTTATCTCAGTGTCCGTGCCCGGCGTGGCTGTCCATTCCGCTGGTCTCTTTCACTGCTTTCAGGGTAAAGGCACCAGCCAGTACGATTTTTTCGCCGGCCGCCAACCCGGATATAATTTCCACCATTCCGCCACTTTGGCGTCCGCGCTGGATGTTTCGGGCGGCGAAGGCCTCACCTCCGAGATGGACAAAAACTACCTGTTGGTTATCCAGTTCAAGGATAGCATCAGCGGGGGCCAGCAAAGCTGTCCGTTGCCCGGGCAAACTGACTTCGCCTCTGACAAACAGCCCCGGCCGCCACTGGCCATCGGGATTGGGAATTGTCACCCAGACTGTGGCATTTTGCGTAGCTGCATTGACTATGGGAGTGAGCAGGGAGATTACACCCGCGGTGGCAGGACCGTCCAATGCCACCACCATAACTGATTGTCCGACTTGCAGGCTGTTTAGATGCCGCGTGGACACTTGGAAGTCCGCCCGCACTTCCTGCAGGTCGGCAATTACCAGGAGATTTTCATTCTCTACTCGACTGCCTAGGGCGACCATTTGCTCCAGAACCACACCGTCCGCTGGAGCGATAACCTGATATAGCCCGTAGTTGCTAGGGCTCTGGCTTTCCAAGTCCTGCAAAGAGTATCCCTGCAG
>CAZUCG010000344.1:0-3827 GCA_964619145.1 uncultured Lentisphaeraceae bacterium
AGATTGCTATGATATTATTTGGCAGGGCGGGGCCCTGCATTGCCTTAGTCAACAGGAAGTGGCGCCTTAATTCGCCGCGACGGCGATAGATGCCGTCCGCACAGCAGCGCGAGTTATGACTGTCACGATAAGCGGGATTTGAAATCCTCGTATCCGAACTGTCGGATCAGACGGAATTCAGCATTTTTACTGTCCCAAGTCGTGATTGCTGGCAATGCCAGGCCATTGAAGGTATTGGTCTTAACCATCGAATAGATAGCCATATCTAGTAGCTCCACCCGGTCACCGGGGCGCAAAGGCTGGTCGAAAGAATAATCGCCGATGATGTCGCCGGCTAGGCAAGAATGGCCGGCTAAACGGTAAGTATATGCTTTTTCGTTCGGAAGGGCCGCTCCCGCTACTTCAGGCCGGAAAGGCATCTCCAGGATATCTGGACAGTGAGCGGCGGCCGAGGCATCGAGGATGGCGATCTCGCCGTCATTATCGACGATATCGAGAACCGTCGCCACCAGGCTGCCGGCATTCAGTGCCACCGCTTCGCCGGGCTCCAGGTATATTGTTGCAATGCCGTGCCGACGGCGGAAATCGCTGATGGTCTGGCAGAGCAAATCGAGGTTATAGCCGGGTCGGGTGATATGGTGCCCGCCACCAAAATTCACCCAGCTCATTTGGGGCAGGAATTCGGCGAATCGCTCTTCGAAGGCCGCGACTGTGCGGGCCAATGCCGGTGCGTCCTGTTGGCATAAGGTATGGAAGTGCAGCCCGCTGATGCCGGTCAAATCCTGGCCTGCGAAGGCCGTCCGGCGGATGCCGAGTCTTGAATGCGGCGCGCAGGGTGAATAGATTTCGGCCACGGCCTCGGAATGCTCGGGATTTACCCGCAATCCATACGACACACGCGCGGCATTGGCCTGACAGAGTCCCTGAAAGCGCTGCCACTGCGAGAACGAATTGAATACTATGTGATCTGAGAGCGAGAGCAAATCCTGCAGGTCGCGCTCGGAATACGCGGCTGCGAAGCTATGCACTTCCTTGCCGAATTCCTCTCGCCCCAAGCGTGCTTCGTGTGGTGAACTGGCGCAGACGCCGTGCAGCACTGAGCGCAGCAGCGGGTAGACGGAATACATCGAGAAAGCCTTCTGGGCCAGCAAGACGCGTGCGCCCGTACGCTGGCTGATGCCAGCTAAAATAGCGAGATTCTCCCGTAGCCGTTGTAAGTCGACCACAAAACACGGCGTCGTTATCTGGGTTAAATCGAGTCCGGTCATTATTAGCTTACTATTGCGTTATTTAGTGCCATTATCCAAGGCCTCTCTTAGAGGAACACCTCTTGCCAAGGCAGACCGTACTGCTTGAGTTTCTCCATAAACGGCTCAGGGTCGAATTCTTCCATATTGAAGACCCCGTGTCCCTTCCAGACGCCGGTGACTATCAATAAGGCACCGATCATTGCGGGCACGCCAGTGGTGTAGGAGATGGCCTGCGACTGCACTTCACGGTAACACTCTTCGTGATCACAGATATTGTAGATGTAGTACTCGCGCGCTTGGCCGTCTTTTTTGCCTTTGATATGGCAGCCGATGCAGGTCTTACCTTTGGTCAGCGGACCCAGAGAGGACGGGTCAGGCAATAACGCTTTCAAAAATTGTAGCGGCACGATGTCTTGTCCTTGGAAGCGCACCGGGTCGATTCTGGTCATACCGACATTCTGCAATACTTCCAGGTGCTTGAGATAATTGTCGGAGAAGGTCATCCAGAAGCGCGCTTGTTTTAAGCCGTGGGGACGGAGAAAGTTCGTCAGTGATTCGAGCTCTTCGTGCCAGAGGAGGTAGATTTTTTTCGGGCCGATGCCCTCGGGGAAGTCATAGACGCGGCTGATTTCCATCGGCTCGGTCTCGATGAATTCACCATCGCGATAATACTTGCCCTTGGAGGTCACTTCGCGGATATTGATTTCCGGATTGAAGTTAGTGGCGAAAGGCTGGCCGTGGTCGCCGGCATTGGCGTCGATTATGTCCAGCTCTTCGATGCTGTCGAAATGTTTTTTTAAGGCCCAGCTGGTAAATACGTTAGTGACACCGGGGTCGAAACCGCTGCCGAGCAGCGCCAAGAGGCCTTTTTCCCGGAAACGCTCGCGGTAAGCCCATTGCCAGCTGTACTCGAAACGCGCGACATCCCGCGGCTCATAATTGGCCGTGTCGACATAATTAACGCCGGCTTCCAGGCAGGCGTCCATAATATGTAAATCCTGGTAGGGTAGGGCGACATTGATCAATACGTCTGGCTGGAAATCCCGTAACAGCGCGACTAGATCTTCTACTCGATCAGCATCGACTTGGGCAGTGCGGATTGGCCGGGGGAGCTGGGCGGCAATTTTATCACAGCGGGCGAGGGTCCTGCTGGCCAGGCAAATCTCGCTAAAAACTTCTGGTACCTGAGCGCATTTATGGGCCACGACTTGGCCGACACCGCCAGCTCCGACAATCATTACTTTTGCCATACTGTCCTATCCTCCTATCGGTTAGCGTTCGAAATAAGTATATCCCCGGATGCCGCTCTCAAAGGCGCTCATAATGGCCTTGCGTTCCGCCGGAGTGATTAGTTTTTCTCGCACCGCTCGTTCGGCATTGTGCTTGAAGCTGTCCCGCAGAATGGCGGGGTTGTATTCGACGTACGAGAGCACGTCGGCCACAGAATCACCTTCGAGTTCCTGGACAATCTCAAAATGCTTGTCGTCGGTGATATGGATGCTGACCACGTTGGTGTCGCCCAGTAAGTTATGCAAATCCCCCAGTGTCTCCTGGTAGGCACCCACCAAGAAGACCGCCAGATAATACTCTTCATTTTCCCGCAGCTCGTGCAGCGGGAGGATATGGCGTTCGTCGTGTAAATCGACAAATTGATCGATCTTGCCATCGCAATCGCAAGTGATGTCGGAGATGATGGCGTTGCGGGTCGGCCGTTCATTCAGGCGGTGGATAGGCATAATCGGAAAAATCTGCTTAATGGCCCAGGAGTCCGGGAGGGATTGGAAGACGCTGAAGTTCCCGTAGTAGATGTCGGCCAAGGCTTTATCCAGGCCTTCGAACTCATCGGGGATGTACTTCAGGCGTTTGACCTCTTTGTTGATGCAGACCATTAGCTGCCAGAAAGCGCTCTCTGCGATGCCACGCTCACGCAAGGAGATACGGCCATTCTTAAACAAAATTCGCAGTTCGTCACGGTAATAGATGGCATCGTGGAAATTCTCCTGCAGGTTTTTCGAATTGATGTTCTTCAAGATATTCATCAAATCTTTAGTCATCTCATTAGCATCATCGGGCAGCGTTTCGGGGATGGAAGCTGGCTCGAAACGAGTTGCGTCCAAGATGTTAAATAGCAGGATCGAGGAGTAGGCCACGGTGGCCCGCCCTGATTCGGTGATGATGGTCGGATGAGTGATGCCCTTGGCAGTCAACGCTTCTCCCACTGTCTCTACCACGTCGATGCAATATTCGTTCAAGGTGTAATTACGGCTATGGCGGTAGTTGGTATGCGAGCCGTCGTAATCGACTGCCAGCCCGCCGCCCAAATCAAGGTAGCCCATAGCGGCACCTTCTTCTACCAGTCCGATATAAATCCGAGTGGCTTCCAGTACTCCGGCCCGGATGTCGCGGATATTCGGGATTTGCGAGCCGATGTGGTAATGCAGCAGCTGCAGGCAGTCAAGCATATCCTGCTCTCGAAGAGAATCCACCATCGCCATCAGCTCAGCTGTGTTCAAGCCAAATACACTGCGATCCCCGCCGGACTCAGTCCATTGGCCACTGGCCCGGGTCGATAGTTTC
>CAZUCG010000345.1:0-3827 GCA_964619145.1 uncultured Lentisphaeraceae bacterium
TCAAAGCTGAGCAGACATATTATTACCAGATCACTTCCCGCACGACATTGCCGGAATATCACCCCAATTTTGAATTATCGCTTGAGGACCGGCAGGTAAAACGGACCATCCTGTCGTCGGAAGTGCAAAGCTTCACCACACCAAAGCAGCCCCATATACCGCAGACTTACACCGTCAATCCCGAGAGCAGCATCTCTGATGCATTGGACAAGTGTGTCGCCGGCGACACGCTTATTGTCAAAGGTGGCACCTACAGCGAGCCGCTGTATTTTCGTTCTGGCGGTGTAACTCTCAAAGCCGCATCAGGCGAAAAAGTATACCTTGACGGCAAGCGGGTAATTTCTATCGGCATCACCTTGGAGAACAAACCCGACACGGTGATTGACGGCTTCTATTTCCGAGAATACAATGGCGCGGCCGGCTTGGTCATCAACGGCGGTCACAACATCACCATCCAGCGCTGTTTTTATGACGGCCGCAGTCCCGGCTATACGCCAGTATTCATTCGAGCGAATATGGTCAAGAATCTAACGCTCGCCAATTGCCTGGTCACGCGCGGTTTTCACGGGGCGAGCTTTTTGCGTTGTGCGGATTTACTGATTCGCAACTGCGTCTGGGTCAACAACCAGATCAACCATTTCTACATCCATAACTTGGTCACTGAGATCGCTACCATCAGACATAATCTGATTGTCGATTGCATCCCGGCGAAAATCAGAAATCCCTTGATGGGCTGTCTGAACATCGAGTCGATCCGGGAAGAGTACAATTGCTACTATACCCGCTCGCCGGCAGATAAACGCGCGCTGTTTAGCTTTCACCGTTATGAAGGCGACCCCGTGACTAAAAATGTCAACTATGCCGACTTGTTGAAATATACCAATCAACCCCAGACATCATTTTTTGCCAATCCCGGTATTAAAGCCATCCCAGAGCTCCTACGCTTCGTCAATCCCCCCGATGTCAACGCTGACTCCGACAATAAGTACAGCGAAGAAGTTGCGGAACTAGGCAAAAAATCCCAGGAACTCGAGCATAAGTTCGTCAATGGGAAGTTTGAGCCACTCGATTTTGAGGATTTTTTTGCCACTAACCCTGAATGTCTGAAGCACAGCATCGGACTCCAGCAAGAGTTGTTCTGAGGTATTTGACAACCAACGCAGAAGCCGAATCGAGTTGCAAGTAAGCTTCAGCCAGGCAGGAGTTCTGGCTCTGCGCTGACTTTGAGTTGAAAAAATAAATCTTACAGTAGTTTTAGCAGCGCTGTTAAAAAAACAGCATTTCGCAGTCTGGCCACTATATCGTCAAGCAAAAATCTAAGGAACAAGGTCAATGTCAAATTTTGAGAAACTTGCCCTCAATGGCGGCCCCAAGGCCATCACTACCGCCCTGCCCCCACGTGGACATTTTGGCAAAGAAGAAAAAGAAGCCGCTAATCGACTTTTCGAAAAAAGCCTCGCCAGCGGCTCACCGTTCGGCTATAACGGCGAGGAAGAAGAGAAATTCGGCCAGGAATTCGCTGCTTACCTCGGCGGCGGCTACGCTGATGGCGTGAACTCCGGCACCAACGCGGTGTACGTAGCGCTGCGCGCACTCGAGCTGACGCCCTTCTCCGAAGTCATCGTGGGTGCCATTACGGACCCCGGCGGCATTATGCCGATCGTGTTGAATTCCTGCATACCGGTCATCGCCGATACTGCCCCTGGGCAATACAACAGCGGCCCAGAAGAAATTGCAACGCTGATCAGCCCTTTGACCAAAGCCATTGTGGTTCCCCATATCGGTGGTGAACCAGCCGATATCAACGGAATATTGAAGATTGCTGACGCCAAAGGCATCCCCGTGATTGAAGACTGCGCCCAGTCACACGGGGCCAAAATCAACGGCCAGATGGTCGGCACGTTCGGGGTATATAGCGCCTTCTCACTGATGTTCGGCAAACATTTCTGTACTGGCGGACAGGGCGGCGCGGTCTTCTGCCAAACAGAAGACCGTTACTGGCAATGCCGCCGGGCCGCCGACCGCGGCAAGCCGTTTAACCTGCAAAACACCAACGGGAACGTAATGCCCTCCTTGAATTGCAATCTAGATGAACTCGGAGCCGCTATCGGACGGGTGCAGTTGCGAAAACTCTCGCAGATTGTCGCGGGCAGACAAAAATTTGCCGAGTTGTTAGCTGATCGCTGTTTGCGTTCATTGCCTTCGATCAGTATTCCGGCTGTGCTGCCTGGTGCTGAGCACTCGTATTGGTGGTGGCGTTTAAAAGTCAACACCGACCGCATCACTTGCAGCAAACAGGAATACTGCCAAGCGCTACTGGAAGAAGGAGTACTGCTAGGCGCGTCATACGCCGTCGCCTTGGTGGCTTTTGCCGATTGGATTCAAGACCGCCCAAATAAACACCCTTGGAATAACCCGCTCTACAAAGGTGACCGCAATCGGCAGTACCCGTGTCCGAACGCCGTCGCCGCCACCAACGAGTGTTTTAATCTCTCGATCTATGAAAGTTGGGGCGAAAAAGAAGCCGATCTGCTCAGCAAGGCTTTCCAAAAAGTGGACGCGGCTTTCGCTAAATAACTAAATAATCATAACTTACTCAAACACGGTGCTAGTTCTCTGGCACCGTGTTTTTTTCTTCCTACCGGCGCCAAGTCAAACACTATACTTTCCAGCAAGAGACTTGACGTTGACCGAATGCACGCAAGGACGGAGGCGGTGCCTGTCGGCATTGTTGCTCCGCCAGAGGGCAGCGCTCGGCAAACGGACATCCCAACGGCGGATGCAGCAAGCTGGGGACGTGCCCGGGAATATGGTGCAGCCGCCCTTGCCCCTGTTGCAAACTGGGAATAGAAGCCAGCAGCCCTTGAGTATAAGGATGTAACGGCTGGGCAAACAATTCTTGCACCGGTGCCGTCTCCACAATATGGGCAGCATACATCACTGCCACTTCGTCGCACATTTCCCAAATCACGCCCATATCGTGGGTAATCAGCAGCAAGGCCGATTGTTCATCGCGCATCGCCCGCATCAGGTCCAAAATCTGGGCTTGGATGGTCACATCCAAAGCAGTCGTTGGTTCATCAGCAATAATCAACTTAGGCTGCAATGCCATCGCCATAGCGATCATCACCCGTTGCCGCATCCCCCCAGAAAGTTCAAACGGGTAGGCCTTCAGGCAGCGTTCGGGGTTGCTAATTCCCACTCGGTCTAGCCATTGCCGCGAATGCTCCCGTATCTCGCTTGCGCCCAGATCCGTATGCAACTGATATACTTCGGCCAGTTGTTTCTCGACCCGATGCAATGGTGACAAGGCCGTCATCGGCTCCTGAAAAATCACCCCGATATCCTGGCCTCGGATTTTCCGCATCTCGTTGGCTGGCAATGACAGCAACTCCCGGCCACAAAAATGGATTTCACCGGCGCTGATATGTCCTGGCGGTTGTGGAATCAGGCGGGGGATACTCATCGCGCTGACTGACTTGCCGCAGCCTGACTCCCCTACTAGGCCCAAAGTCCGCCCGGCTTGCAGGCTGAACGACACACCATCCGCGGCTCGGATATTCCCCTCGTCGGTGCTGAAATCAACTGTTAATCCCCGCACTGACAGTAAGTCTGACTGCTCAGCTTCGCGAAGCATCAATTATTCCTTGTCATTTTTGCCAGCTGCGGCCTCACGTAATTCAACCCGGCGAATTTTTCCACTGATGGTCTTGGGCATTGCAGCGACAAAATCTACTATCCGGGGGTATTTATAAGGCGCAGTATTGGCCTTGACATAACTCTGCAGTTCTACCCGCAACTCATCGCTGGGGTGATAACCACGACGC
>CAZUCG010000346.1:0-3818 GCA_964619145.1 uncultured Lentisphaeraceae bacterium
CGGGCTGATGCCGGCCGTCCAGCGCAATGATTTGAGGATACTGAGGTACATATATTCCCAGTACGGGAATTCGCGGCTGTAGTGGGCTGGCGCTAATTCGCCGGTGCGCTCAGCTGGCACGCAGGGGAAGGAGCGGTTGGCCTCGTAATACCACTCGTTGTTGCGGTTGAAGACGGCTACCCGGCTGGCGCCGCGCTGATAGAACTGGCAGACCCGAGCAAGAGTCTTCGGTGAGAGGTCGCGCAGAATCGGGATGGTCAGGACCGAGCCTGGCAGCGGCAAGAGGTCGCCGAGCAGCTCGGCCGGGATGGCCGGGCAGTTGTAGAAGAACAGCGCGCTGCCGGCATCCTGCCAGTGGCGGAGAATCTGCAGGAATTCCGGCTGGACTTGTTTTTCCAGGTCGAGGGCCTGGACGATTACCAGCCGCGGCGGGGCGGTGATCTCGCGCAGGCATTCGAGGGTGTATTCTTCCAGGTCATCTGCGAAATCCACAGCCCAGCCATTGGCGCTGATATTGCTGATTCGGCGCAGCAGGGGCAGGTATTCGTATTGCAGCTCGTGGCGTTGGGCGAATTCCAGGATTTGCCGGCGTTCGGTGTCTTGGACAGTGCGGCGCTGGCCGAGCGGCAAGTACAGGATGCCGGTCAGCGGCTCGGCCGCGGGCTTGAACCACGGCGTATGCGGGGTCACGGTCTCGGAGCGTAGGTCTTCTAGAATTTCCAGGGTGCGGTAGCGGCTGCCCAGGAGCTCCTGGCGCAGGACCTCGCGGCGTTTTTTACGGTAGTAGGTGAAGTCCTCGGGGACGATTTTGAGCTTATCGACGTACATCGTCTGGTTATGATGGTAGATAGAGAAGCGGAAGTTGCCGTAGGCGGCGCCTTTGGGCGCGAAGAAGGATTGCGTCGGGGTGCGCCAGTCATAAGTCTCTTTGTCGTGCTGTAGGCGCACGTCGGCGCCGGCGATCTTCTTCTTGTCGGCATCGAGGAACTCGATTATCGCGGTCGAGAAGGATAGCTCGAGGTTGTCGCATTTGACGGCGCAGGAGGCCTGGTAGCGGCCATTCGCCTCGGGCCGGAATTCGCAAGTGAAGATAGACCAGTGTTTGCTGTCCTGAGGATGGACGATTTTGATCGCGTTGCCGCCTTGGAAGCCCTGGCCGTCGGCCCAGAAAAAGAGGTTGCGGTTCTGGACGTCGTAACTCCAGCGGTAGCCGTCGGGCCATTCGCCCCAGGTGGCTTGCTTTTCGAAATCGCCGTTATAGACGATGTCTGGCTCGTTGCTGAGGGTCTCCAGCTGGGCGGCGGTCTGGTCGGCATCGAGGACGATGCGGTAGCTGAAGGTATCTTCGCCTAAGAATAAGTTCTGCCGGCGGGTGCAAAATGCGTGCCCGTCTTGGAAGCTGGTGTGGTAGAAGCCGAATTCGTTCAGGCCGGGGACCAAGACCATAACCCGGGTGTCGCCATTGGCTTGCTTCTCGAGTAAGAAGGGCACCGGGCGGTCGATTTCGGCTTGCTCGTTGTGGAGCTGATAGACGTTGAGGCCCTGATAAGGTACCTCGGCTGGAATCAGCGCCGCGCGGACCGAGTCGTTGAACTGGCGCTTGCCGCTGAGGTCAAAATAATGCTCGGAGCTGGGGCGCGGACCGAGGGCCGGCTGGACTGACTTGATGTCCGGCTCGCGTTCGCTGTAGAATAACGGCAGGAGGGTCTGCCGGCCGCTGGCGGGGCCGCTGCGTAACTCTGCTAAGGCGGGCTGGGCCAGTAGGGCGGGCGTGTCGCTGCTGCACTCGACTTTGAGGCTGAATTCGAGGCTGGCGTGGGCGGCGAGGGGCTGCTCGCGCAGGAACCACTCCAGGGTGGCGCTGTCTTTGTTGGGGCTGAGCCAGCTGTAGTAGGAGCAGAGCAGCTCAGGCGGATAAAAGATTACCGCGCCGTAGTTGTCGGTGCCATAGACGGCCTGCCAGGCTAGCGGCGGGTTGATGCTCCAGGCATCGCCGGTGACGGCGCTGCCGGGGTGCTGTAAGGTCTGGAGTTGGCCGTCAACGACGTGGCAATAGCTATTGGCCATCCCAAAGCCGTCGTCGCGGCGCAGGAAGCTCTGTGTCCAGAAGCCGGCTGATTGTTCCTGGCTGGTGAGGTTCTCTAGCCGGTAGGTTACCTTGAATGAATCCTGGTCTTTGGGGAAAGAGTAGGTCTTGCTGAGGCGCAGCCAGTTGAAGGCCGCCCGACCGATGGCGCTGAGGGTGATGCTGTCTGAGCTTAGCGCTACTACCCGGAAGGGCAATTCTGTGAAGCGCTCCATAGTCTGGGTCTTGTCGTTCTCGCGACTCAATAGCTTGTCGGTGAAGGAGGCGGTGTCAGCGACGGTGAGTGCGCGCTCGCGGTACTGTAGCGAGCGCAGGGCGGCGCCGCGCTGGCTGATGACCGCCTGCAGGGCGGCGTTGCCGACCTTGAATTCAGCGGCCGGCAGGGTGAGTGACAGGCAGAAGAAGAATACTACTACGGCTGCGAGCTGCTGCATTGGGCGTTCCTTCCAGGTTGAGTGGGGGGAGGGAGAGGGAGAGGGAGAGGCTACCCGCCCGGCGGCGGGTAGCCGGTGGGGTTACCAGGTGGCGTGTTCGGCGAGTACGCGCATTACCTGGTCGGCAGTGCAGCCCTCGCTGCGTGAGAATTCCGAGGCGATGATGCCGGTGTAGCCGGTGGCGACGATGGCCTGGAAGATGTTGCGGTAATTGAGTTCGCCGGTGCCGGGTTCGTGCCGGCCGGGGTTGTCACCGATGTGATAATGGCCAATCTGAGAAGAGTATTTTTTGAGGTTCGGGATGATGTTGCCCTCACTGATTTGCTGATGGTAAACATCAAAGAGAATTTTGACGTTCGGGCTGTCAATGCGGTCAATCAGGTCGGCGGCTTGCTCGGAATAGACCAGGAAGTAGCCGTGGTGGTTGGTGCGAGTGTTGAGGGGCTCGAAGTTCAAGGTGATGCCGGCGTCTTCCAGCATTGGAGCGACACGCTTGCCGGCTAAGACCAGGTTCTCCATCTGACGCTCGTAACTGAGGCGCTCGAGGTTGGCGCCGACAACGCTGCAGAGGCATTTGCTGCCGAGAGCTAAGGCCTCTTTGATGGCGCTGCGGACTTCGAGCTCGAATTGGCGGTGGAAGCCGAGGTTGACCGGACCGTCAGCAATGATGCTGCCGCTGCTGGAGATGCAGCCGGGGACGACCCCGAGTTCGCTGCATTTGGCCTTGACCGCGGCTTTGTCGGTCCATTTGCCGGCCGAGAGGTCCTCGAAGGCGCGGAAACCGTAGGCGGCGATCTGCTCGATCATCTCGACGTGGCTTAGCTCCGGGAACCAACTCGGCATAGCAGCGACGTTGAGGCGCATCTTGGCACCGTATTTCTCGACTTGGTGGTTGACAGGCATTGGTGGGTTCTCCTTGGGTGGTTAGCTTGTTGAAATGTCCCCGGGCTATGCCCGGGGCTAAGTTGCCGCCGCCCCTGCGGGGCTGGTTTTGAGCAAATCTATGGCTTGGCAGGTTTTGCCTGATTTAGCAAAAAGCGTATCTTTTATTGATGGTTGGTCTCGAGGCACGGTAGGGGCTATTTGTTAGCCCTGAAAGGGCGACCGCATCGTAGCCCCGGGCGCAGCCCGGGGAAGGGTGCAATCTTACAATTTGTGCCCTGCAAGGGTACTTCAATGGTCTGTTTCGCATCCCGCAAAATTAAAATTTATTTGTGGTTGAGGTGGGGTGTGGTTTGCCCAGTGGTTGGTCTCGAGGCACGGTAGGGGCTATTTGTTAGCCCTGAAAGGGCGACCGC
>CAZUCG010000347.1:0-3817 GCA_964619145.1 uncultured Lentisphaeraceae bacterium
AGGAGCGTTGTATCCCCTTGGATGAGCCGCTGAAATTCAGTCTGAGCATCCCGTTGGCTGATCCCAGCCAGGCAAAAATTCACTGTATAGTTGAGGACAGCAATGGCCGAGTTGTTTTTGACCAAGAGCGCCCTGCCAGCGTGCAGCCGTATGATTATAGCGTAACATTACAGCCACCGTTTACCATCTTATACCGAATTTTCATCAAAGTCCTGCGTGATGGACGGGTTATTGCCGAGCGGATGGAAGAAGTCTCTCGCCCCAATTCGCAGTTGGACACCACCGAGGTTTACGGCTATTTATGGGGCGGCACCCGTGAAACAACTAAGATGTTGCGTGATCTCGGCTTCGATATCTTGTCTATCGGCTGGGTGCAGGACAATCTCGGCAGCGGTTATATCCGCAATCTCGCCAACCTCAATCTTTTTCCCAGCAGTATTGGCAGCGGTAATGTTCTCTATAACACCAGCCTCACTTACCGGGCTGACGCAGCTAGTGATCCAGTGCGCGACCCGTGTTTTTCCGACCTCGAGCGGCAGGAGAGAGTCCGTGAATTTATCCTCGATCGGCTCGTAACGCAGAAATACAAATATTACAACTGCACCCATCATTACTTGGGTGATGAGCAGTTTCTGGGCAGCACGGTTTGTTTTTCTGAGCATTGTCTCGGTGATTTTCGCCAGAAAATGCAACAACAATACGGTGATTTAGCCGTGCTGAACCGCGAATGGAAACGCGAATTTGCCACTTGGCAGGAGGTCACGCCAGTGCAATTGCCGGAAATCAGCGACAAGTTTACCTTGGCGCCTTGGCTCGACCATAAGATGTTTATGGCCGGTGTCTTTGCCCACCAGTGGATGGGCAAGATCCGGACATACTTGCGCGAGGGAATCCCTGGCAGCACGGCCGGTTTGTCGGGCACTCAGATACCTGGCTACAGTTACGACTGGACGCAGCTGATGCAGCATATCGACTTCCTCGCCTACTATGGCGGTGTGCAGACGAAACTGGTGCACGATTTTGCCCAGCCAGGTTTTGTCAGCGGACAGTGGGGCGGCGGTTACGTGGAAGTGCATATCCCTAGAGAGCCGTATCAGAAAGCACATCAGTGGAACAATCTCTTTTTAGGGGCCAATATGATGGCCCACTGGCACGGCAGTGCCATCAATGGCGATGTGAGTCCGACCGTGAATCTGAAATATTATTCTGACAACCTGTTGGAGTTGAAGCGCGGCATCGGCAAGCTTGTCTTGTCCACGCCTCTGGTCAAGCCACAAGTCGCGGTGCTATTTTCTCAACCCTCGCTTTTTGTCGCGATGGGGACCTTTGGGACCAACGAATGGCAATCCAGCCAGACCGCCTGGAACGCATTGCTCAAAGATTTGAAAATCGACTTTAAGTTCATTCCCTACGAGGAATTTGAACACCGCATACCTGATGTCAAGGTGATTATTCTGCCGGCTGCCATCGCCTTGTCTGACCAGCAACTTGCCAATTTGCAGACCTTCATTTCTGCTGGTGGCACCGTCATTGCCGACATTGCACCCGGCCATTACAACGAGCACGGCACCCTGCGAGCTACGCCGGTGTGCGAAATCAAGCCCAAGGCGACCGACTTGAATATCGCTGCGAATCCTGGTCTCGGCATCCCCGCTTTATCGGGTCGTTTCCAGGTCGGCTTGGAAAATCAAGAAATTATGCAGGTCAAGCAACAGGGTCAGGGGCGGATGGTCACCTTTAACTTCTTGGTAAGTGCCTACCAGACTATTAGCTTGGGCGGCGTCGGCGGAGAAACCTCGACGGTCAAGACTGGAGCAGAGCAACTCTGCCAGAATATCCGTGTTTTGCTCGGCGGCATTTTGCAGAGTTCCAACGTTACTCCGAATTGCCAGCTGACTGACGAGCAGGGCAATCTCGTTCCGTGCAGCACGATGTTGCGCAGCAGTGGGCAAAACCACGTCTTCGGCATCCTGCAACTCGATGGTGGTACAAAGAGCAACTATATCGGCAAACCCGAGACTGGGAAGTTGGTGCGCGTCACGTTGCCTGTCTCCGGCTACATTTATGACGCCCGCAATGGTCAATTTGTGGCCGAGGGGAATCAGTTTGAGACTAGGGTGGTTACTGATCTTGCCCAAGTTTTTAGCATCTTGCACGACAAAGCCGATACGCTTGAGCTGGACATCAATTCGACGGTCAAGCCTGGCGCTTTTCAGACGGTTCGACTGAAAGGTGGCAGCGGCCAGCAAGTGTACAGGATTGAGGTGATTCATCCAGATGGCTCCATCTTGCCTTGGTACGGCAAGAATCTCCTGGCTCAGGATGGTCAGGCCGAATGGTCGTTCCAACTCGCCTTTAATGATGCTGAGCGCACGGGGCAGTACCCTCTGCCTGGGCCAGCCCCGGCCGTAGCACCGGCTGGTACACCTTGGCGAATACGCGCCACTAATGTCGGTACTGGCGCAACTAGCGAAAAAGAGTTTTTGTTGCAATAATGCCAAAATCAACGCCAAAAAAATTCCTTCTCCGCAACCAGATCTTGCCGGTCTTTGGCCCGTCCTTGGAAATTTCCGATGATCAAGGCAAGCGTTATGCTTTTGTGCGCCGCCAGCATTTGCGTCTGCATCAAGACATCCGGGTTATGAGTGCGGTGTATCCGCAGCCGGAGCTGCTGCGGATACAAGCTAGTGGCAAATTACAGTCTTGCCCTACTTTTGAGGTATTTGAATCTGCCTACGGCATTACCCTGGGAGTATGGAAATGCAAGTGCGGTGCTGCCTGCCGAGAAAAATGGACTGTCGAGGATGCTGGCCGAAACCACGTGGCGTGTTTGCGTGAAAACAGCAATGCCCTGGCACTGACCGGCAGATTTTTGCTGGGCAGGTGGCTGCCCCGGCGTTTCTCCCTAGATGTAGATGACCGCAAACAAGAAATCTTCCGACAAGTCTGCAATGCTTTTGTTTTTAAGCTGCAAATTTTTATCCCCCCTGGTTGCCAGTTCCCATTCCAGTTGCTGCTAGCTGGGGCGGTGCTGGTGGCCTGCCGTAGCGGTGTCGTTGCGGCAGCGGGCAAGAAGTAGCGCGCGTTCTGGCGCAGCGACTGGATACTGGATTTTGTGAAATTCAGCTCTGCTAGATTGTTTTTTGTTTTCCAAGCGGTATGTTTAAAAATTTTACTATTGTTTTTTCTCCTATGTCGCTATGAACGGAGAGATTTATTTATCCATTGGGGGAATGACTATGCGAGAACTGTTTTTTTACGACGCCAACTGTAGTCTTGGTTTGCCAATGAATGGCGGTAATAGTGCTGCCGACGCCAAGGCACTGTTAGCAGAAATGGATTATTACGGTATTGACAAGGCGCTGGTCCGCCACTTGAACCTCGATCCTGCCGGCGCTCTACACACTAACGAGGACTTGGCTGCGTTACTGCGAGCGGATGACAGTGGTCGTCTGACTGGCACTTGGTGCATCCTGCCCTCCCAATGCGATGAAATTCCCCCGCCCGAGCAATTTTTTGCTCTGTTCTCTGCCAACAAGATTAGCGCCATAACCCTATCACCGTTTATCCATCGCTATGTTCCTTGCCGGCTGACTTTGGGAAAAATTCTTGCTGCTGCGGCGGAGCGCAAGGTCCCGGTATTGCTGAATGCCTTTGCCGGCAGATGGCCGGAGCTCTATGACTTTATGGCGGAATTCCCCCGCCTGACGGCAATTTATCTGGAAAAGGTCGGCAAGTGGGGTAGCGACCGCAATATCCGGCCATTACTGGAGACCTACCCGAATTTTTATTTTGAGACCGCTGGTTACTGGGTGCC
>CAZUCG010000348.1:0-3807 GCA_964619145.1 uncultured Lentisphaeraceae bacterium
CCCTGCAAACTCGAACGTCAAGACAAGCAAGATGCGCTGTTTGCGGCTCTAGTCGAGGAGATGACGCCGCGCTTTACCGATGCCGACGGCAAAACCCCGGATTTCAAGCTGGTCTGGGAAATCCTGCTGGAGAAGGCCATCCGTGGTCTGATTTTAGAGAAGGGCATCCGTCAAGATGGGCGCAAACTTGATGAATTACGCTCTATTTCCTGCGAAGTCGGGCTCCTGCCGCGAGTACACGGCAGCGCGTTATTCCAGCGCGGTGACACCCAGGCATTGGTAGTCGCGACCCTGGGCTCCAGTGGCGACGCGCAGGATTTCGATGTGATTACCGGCGGGGCGAAATCAAAATCTTTTATGCTGCATTATAATTTCCCAAAATTCAGCACTGGTGAGGTCGGCCGCTATGCTTCGACTGGCCGCCGGGAGATCGGCCACGGTGCTTTGGCAGAGCGTTCAGTTGCTGAGGTACTGCCAGCAGAATACCCTTATACTGTGCGGGTGACATCTGAGATTCTCGGCTCCAATGGCTCATCTTCTATGGCCACGGTCTGCGGCACCAGCTTAGCGCTGATGGATGCCGGCGTGCCGATCAGTGATGCAGTCGTTGGCATTTCCATCGGTATGGTCACTGGCGAAGGCAAGCAGGAGTTTCTAACCGACATCCTCGGTTCAGAGGACCATTATGGCGATATGGACTTCAAAGTTTCCGGCACCAGCAAAGGCATTACTGGCTATCAGCTCGACCTGAAGATTGCCGGCTTGGATATCGACGCGGTATATCAGGCAATGTTGCTTAATAAAACCGCCCGCGAGCAGATTCGGGTCACGATGAATGAGTGCCTGGCCAAACCCCGGGCGGAATTAAGCAAATACGCCCCGCAGATGTGCGAGGTAAAAATCAACCCGGAAAAGATTGGCGCGCTGATTGGCCCTGGCGGTAAGAACATCCGCGGCATTCAGGACAGCACTGGCGCCCAGATCAATGTCGAAGAAGATGGCACGGTGAAGATTTTCACCCCGGACGGCGAGGCGATGGCACAAGCCAAGTATCTGGTCGAGTCCTGCACTGGCGAAGTCGAAGTCGGCAGCATCTATAATGGCGTAGTGAAGACCGTCAAGGACTTCGGGGCATTTGTGGAAATTTTGCCAGGCCAAGAAGGTATGGTGCATATTTCCGAGTTGTCAGACACGCGAGTCGAGAAGGTTGAAGATATCTGCAAGGTCGGCGATAAGATTACCGTCAAAGTCGTCGGCATCGATGACCGCGGCCGAGTCCGCTTAAGTCGTAAGGCCGCTTTGAAAGATTTGTAAGAATAATTTTCCCAACCGAAAATTTATTTGCCTAAAATAAGGATAGCGTTATGAAAGACAAGATTCATCCCAAGTACCAGAAATGCACCGTGAACTGCGCCTGTGGCAATCAGTTTGAGGTTTTCTCTAATGTCGCCAAGACTTCGATCGCCATTTGTGCGAAATGCCATCCGTTTTTCACTGGCAAGCAGAAGTTGGTGGACACTGAAGGCCGAGTAGATGCTTTCAACCGCCGCTACGCCAAAAAACAAGCCTAGGCTCGAACTCGCAGCCAATTCTCACACGGGATATCTGCTTTCTGAAGAAGCCGGATATTCCGTGTTTCTTTTTCACGATCACAACTATGCCAGCCCGCCCGTGAATCTTGAACACTATATATTGACCAGCAAAGCCCGTTTGCACGAACTGGAACGGGCGATTGCTAATTTTGTTTTTACTAACAGCAACCAGCAGCAATATCAGCAACTGAACCGCGAATATCAGCAACTGAAACGCTTATCAGACGTCTGGCAAGAATACAACAAAGTGCAAAAAGAGCTCGTCGAGAGCCAGGAGATGCTGAGCGATTCGCAAGATCAGGATTTTATAGAGCTGGCTGAGGCTGACCTGAAAGCGTTGCACAAGCGTGAGCATACGCTCGACGGTGAGTTAAAGACACTTATCTTGCCACCGCATCCCAACGAAGACAAAGACGTCATTGTGGAAATACGCCCTGCGGCCGGCGGTAACGAGGCCGGCCTATTTGCCGCCGATTTGGCTAGGATGTACCAACGCTACGCTGACCTCAAAGGCTGGAAAGTGGAGTTATTGGAGATGGCCCACACACCCTTAGGTGGCTTGAAAAATGCGGCTTTTACCGTACACGGTGATGACGCTTGGGGGATACTGCATTTTGAAAGCGGTGTACACCGAGTGCAACGCGTCCCTACCACGGAATCGCAGGGTCGGGTGCACACTTCCACCGTCACGGTTGCCGTAATGGCAGAAGCCGAAGAGGTAGATATCGAAATCGCCCCAGACGAATTACGCATCGATGTCTTCCGCGCCTCTGGACATGGCGGACAATCGGTGAACACCACCGATTCGGCCGTGCGGGTGACCCACTTGCCGAGCGGGATATTCTTCGCTAGTCAGCAGGAAAAATCACAACACCGCAACAAGGAGATCGCGATGCGGCTGTTACGCTCCCGCCTACTGGAGGTAAAACAGCAGGAAGAAGACGCCAAAAATGCCGCCGAGCGTCGTTCACAAGTCGGCAGCGGTGACCGCAGTGAGCGCATCCGCACTTATAATTATGCGCAGAACAGGGTCACCGACCACCGTTTTGAATTGACGTTATATGACTTGAGCAATATTATGGAAGGGAACTTGGACGAGCTGCTCGGAGAAATCCGCGCCCGAGACGCCAATGCCCGCCTCGAGACAGAGCTCTTCGAGCGAAATTAGACCCTTATAGACCTAAGACACGAAGCGCGTTTTCGCGTGCGACCTTCTGGAAGACGGCCTCTGAGATTTCTTTCGCGGCCCGCAAATCCAGCAAAAATTCCGCCAGTGGCCGCAAAGTCGGCATAGTCGGCTGACAAATATCGGTACCAAAGAAAAGTCGGTCTTGGAATTCGTTCAAGAAGGCAATCGCGTGCTGGCGGTCTCTCTTCAGGGCGTTACAGCCGCTGCCTGCCGAGAGGTCACCGTAGAGATTGGAGTACTGGCGAAATAGCTGCGGCAATCGCCCGTCGTGCACCGTCCCGGCAGGATATGTAACTCGGTCCTGGAGACAAGTTATAGCACTTATTTCCGCCCAAAAAGCCTGCGAATGACCAAAAAACTTTAATTTCGGGAATCTCTGCAGTGATTTTTCCAGCTGGTACAACCCCTGGTCATCCACGAGTCCGTACGAATATCCGACGAATGGCGAGAGGTGGAAAGTCAGTGGCAGGCCGGCCTCCTCCGCCCCCTTGAATAAGTTTTGTACCATCGGGTCTAGAATAGGCAAGTTAGCACATACTTCGCCAACACCTTTGCAGCCCAAATCACGATAATATTTGAGTATCTCGCCCAACGGCGAAAGCCAGGAGTTGCTTAAGGCTCGGGGATCAACATTGCAGAAAGGAATGAACCGCCCGGCAGTTTTTTCTGCCAATTCCAACACATCCTCATTGCATTGCGGACAATAACTGCACTCGGGGTTACTGCCGGGCAGTAAGACTCCCCGTTCGATGCCCAATTCATCGTAGGCGGCCAGCAGCTGTTCTGGGGTAGCATAAGTCGATTTGTCGCCACCAAGGCGTTTAAAGCCAGGCAGGCGACGCGTATGCACGTGTATATCAATAAACATCTTGCTTCCGTACTCCTATCTATTTATGCGCCCAAAAATGAAAACCACGATTGGCTAATAATGTAGCGCCAGAAAAAGCAAAAACAAATCCATTCCAGGCGGATACAGCGATGCGGAATCAAATTTTGAATTTTCAGATCCGCTTTCCGCCTGATTTG
>CAZUCG010000349.1:0-3805 GCA_964619145.1 uncultured Lentisphaeraceae bacterium
GTGGCGTTGCCATTACACGGCCTGCGCGAGGGGCAATACCGCGTGACTATGCAGGCGACATCCGGAGATTTCCAACCCTGCGAGCTTACTTTTACTATTGTCGACAACCCCTTTGGGGAATAACCTCTCAGCACACTACATCCACCCAACAAACTTTCCCAGGACCAATGATGCAAAGCAAAAAACTCCCACTGTCTGTTTTCTGTCTTCTGAGTCTGCTGACCATAACGCTAGTCGCCTCTGAAATCCCGCGGCAATTCCGGGTCTGGGGCAGGAAGGCCCCAGCCAAGCTCGGAGCAGTGAACCCCCGGCCCAACCAATATGGCTTAGACAGCATCAGCATCCCCAGAGAGTTGAAAAAAATTCTACCCGACACAAATTTATTAGAGCCAGAGATCCCGGCATCCTTACAAGGGCTGTCGTTCTTGGCCTTCCCGACCAACCCGATGCGCTATACTTACGATGTGACCAGACCCTTCTCGGAAGAAATCGGCCGGCCGGTCCGTACCTTCGCCACGCCTGGCGAATACGCCAGCCTGGCTTTTGCCATTCGCAGCCTCGAGCCTTTGGCTTGTGTGCAAATCGATATTAGCGCTCTGAGCAATGAACAAGGCGAAGTAGTCGTGCCTCGTAACCACATCGACCTGCGCATCGTCCGCGACCTGCCAATCCGCCCCAGCACCGAAAAGACATACTTATTGGCACCGCGCTACCTTGAGTCGTTCGACGAATTCGACGTACTGATGCTCCCGACCGAGCGCACTGAGCGCTTCTGGCTGACCATCAAGGTCCCCGACGACGCTCCCGCCGGGATTGCCAAAGGGAAGATCGCCATCAGCTGCCGTATCGGCGGGCAATATACCCTCGACTTGGCCATCCGGGTGCTGCCCTTCAAGCTGGCTGTGCCTGACCCGGAAAAAGATTTCAACTTCCAAATTCTCTGCCGCACCAACGACTCCCGTCGGACCACTTACGGTCGCCATTGCGACCCCAACGAAATCCAGCGCCTATTCGTGGATATGGCTGAACACGGTATGAACTCCAGCAATTACGAAGCCTTGACACCTGCGCATCAACAACAACCCGACGGTAGCTTCAGCTTCGATTTCGACAAATCCGGGGGCGCGGGCTTCTATTCAATAAATGACTATCTGCATTTGCTGCTGCGTTCCGGCATCAGCGGCCCCGTCTGCCTCTACAATGGACCGTATGGCTGGTCGAAATTCGGTGCCGTCAAATTCGGCGAAATAGGCTCTCCGCCTTACAACGCCTACCTGCAAGCCGTTATTCGGGCGGTGGAAGAGCAGCGGCAGAAGATGTCCTGGCCGGAATTCATCTATTTCATCGGCGATGAACCAGGCGCCAACGCCGAGCGACTACGCCTGAATATGAATTGCGGCCAGCAAGTCAAGGCCGTCAACCCCAAGCTCCGCATCTCGAATTTCTTCAATGGGCAATGGGGCGGCACCAAGGACTGGAAAATCCTCAAGGAAGTCAGTGACATCAATTGCACCAACTTCATCAACGAAGAGACGTTATCTGAGAGTCCAGCTATCGGCTATGAGTCCGTATGGGGCTACAACGGCTGCTATAATTACCCGACCGATACCCGCGGTTACCGTGTCTTCTATGGCTTTCACCCCTGGAAATGCGGTCTGAAGGGCATCACCCAATACGTCTCGCGCGCATTTCCGGTCGACGACCCCAAGACTGATGGCTGCGTCGCCTATGACCAGATCAACAACTGCAATGGTGGCACCGCCCAGCCGTACGATTTCACCTATCCCAGTGCCGAAGGGCCACTGCCGACGCCAAAATGGGAGAGCATCCGCCAAGGCATCAATGACTACCGCTATCTGCTGACCTTAAAACAGCTGATTGCCTCCCATTCTTTGCCGGCGAAAGTGGCATCGGCACAAGCAGTCTTAGACGAAGTGATGGAGAACTACCAGCGCAACTACCAAAGTCACGAACACTACCGCATCATCGAACTCTACAGCCCGGAAAGTATGGACGTGCACCGTTGGAAAATCGCCCGCGCTATTATGGAATTACTCTAGGCCATTATTTATCAGTCAAATTCAGGACTCAATAATGAAAACAAATATTGCGACGAAGAAACAACCTATAATGAGGAATGCGACGATGTTGAAAAAAACAATCCTGAGCTGTCTTGCTGCGTTCATCTACCCTGTCAACGCAACTGAACTGGCCTTAAATGTTCAGCCACTGCAGTTGACAGACCAGACCCAGGTCGTGGACTTACAGGCCAATTTGCGCCAAGTTGTGATTCCACGGCTTAGTACCCCTGCCCTGGACGGCAGTGAGAACGGCTGGGAAAAGGCCTTCCGTGATCAAGGTTTCACGATTATCCGTGACCGAGCCATCACCCGAGCCAAGGGGATGCAAGCCACCGGCGACTGGGAAACCTTCCTCCCTGTCGCGCTCAAGCCGACTCAGGACAGCGGCCTGGCAATAGGCTACGACGACCAGTATCTGTATTTACTGGTCGATTGTTTTGAACAATCGATGGAGCGACTAGTCGGCTATCCAAATGCCGAACGCGACGCTAATATCTACGGCGGCGACTGCGTCGACCTGACGTTTAGCAAAAATCGCAATAGCCCGTCCTATGTGCAAATCGTCATCGACTGCAACGGCAACCGCTTCGATACTATGAATACCCGGATGGCAGACAGCGACAGCAAGAATAAGTTCACCAGTGACAAAAGCTGGAACCCGGAATATCCAGTCAAGGTCGTCAAGAATGAGAAATTCTGGCGGATGGTCACCGCGCTGCCGTTTGCCGAATGCGGCATCGAGGCCAAAGATGGCGATTTTGTGGATATCAATGTCTGTCGCAACGAAATGCCCTCTCGGGAGCTCAGTTCCTGGGGGCCCACGGAGCTTGGTTTTCACGAGGCCGACAAGATGGTCCGCCTCTGGTTAGGGCAACAAAACAGCCCCGAGGTCTTCCTTAGCCAGATGAAATATCTGCCTGCCCGCATCGGCAAGAATATCCTGCAACTGAAAATCAACAATACCAGCGCCAAGCGTTTTGCCGGCGAAGTGGAAATCAGCATCAAACTGGGCAAAGACAGCCATACTACGCGGCAGAAGGTCGCCGTGGCAGCTGGCAAAAACCATACCTTCCCGCTGCCCTGGGAAGCCCTCAAGCCAGGCACGCATATCGTCAGCGTGATTTTGTTCGAGGACGGCAATCCCCTCGGTATGGGCTCACTGTCCACGATAGTGAGCGAGCCGCTACAGGTCTCGTTAAGCAAGCGGACCTTCTTCAGCAATACCAAGCAAATCCCCGCCAGCGTAAAAATCGCGGTCAGTGAGCCGGAAGCATACTCGCTGCGGCTCAGCTTGGCACAGGCTGGCAAGAAGCTGCTAGGCAGCGAGCTTGCGAGCTTATCATCCCGTGAGTACCGCTTCTCGGTCGCGGTCAGTGCCGTCAAGGACACAGCCGATTTCCTGGTTGAGCTCGTCAATAAGGCGGACGGCTCAGTGCTGGCCACCCAGAGCATCCTGCTTTCCTGCCATCTCGATCCTTTCGCAGAAGAATAGGCTCATCCAGGGCAATGCCCAGCTTCTGCTTATCAATCTCTGCTGGATAATAAACAGCATTAACTCACCAAGGGAGGTAAAGTTTGCGTAAGAAATTCACTTTAATTGAGTTGCTGGTGGTAATTGCGATTATTGCAGTGCTAGCTTCAATGTTACTGCCAGCCTTAACGAAAGCTCGTGAGAAGGCCAAGAGCATCAGCTGCCAATCGAAAGCCAAACAGCTGCTCACCGG
>CAZUCG010000350.1:0-3779 GCA_964619145.1 uncultured Lentisphaeraceae bacterium
CCCCGATGCCCTGGATTTCCTTACAAACGCGAACACAATCGCCACAGAGCACACATTTATTCGGGTCACGCTCCAGCGACGGTGAAGACATATCGATATCCTGAAATTTCTCCAGCTTCTTAAAGCGCACGGTATTCACCCCGAGGCGCTGGGCGATATTCTGCAAGGCGCAGGATGAGCTGCGCGAGCAGGTCGGGCACTCCACCTTGTGGTTCGCCAACAGCAGCTCGATGCTGATCTTGCGCATCTGGCGAATTTCCTTGGTGTCGGTATGGATGACCATCCCCGCAGCAGGAGCAGTCGAGCAAGAGGCCATCACGCCCATCCCTTCCACCTCGACAATGCAGAGACGGCAAGCGCCGTAAATGCTCAACTCTGAGTGATAACAGAAATTCGGGATATCAATGCCAGCTTTTCTGATTACTTCCAACAAGTTACGCTCATCGCTGAATTCTACCGTGCGACCATTAACAATTAATTTTTGGCTGTCGTTCATAGCTGTATCTCCTTGCGTCTAGATGCCGCTGATTGCTGCAAACCGGCAGACCGCCTTGCAGGCACCGCACTTAATGCATTTCTCTTGATCAATGATATGTGGCTTCTTCAGCGAACCGCTGATAGCTTCGACTGGGCAGACCCGCACGCAAGCCGTGCAGCCACGGCATTTGGCGGGGTCGATTTCTGGCCGCGCCAGGGCTTGGCATTCGCCCGTCGGGCAGATTTTTTTCAGCACGTGGCTTTCGTACTCGCTGCGGAAGTAGCGCAAAGTTGAGAGGACTGGATTCGGGGCGGTCTTGCCCAAGCCACAGAGTGAGCCCAGCTGCACCGCCTGGGCCACTTGTTCCAGCAATTCCAGGGTCTCCATTGTGGCTCGGCCTTCGATGATATCATCCAGCAAGGCCAGCATCTGGCGGGTTCCTTCGCGACACGGCACGCATTTACCACAGGATTCATTTTGGGTGAATTGCATAAAGAAACGGGCGATTTTGACCATACAAGTCTGATTATTCATTACCACCAGCCCACCGGAGCCGACCATCGCCCCGACGCTTTTCAGCGAATCGAAATCGATAGGCATATCAAGCATATCTGGGATCAGGCAACCACCAGAAGGGCCGCCAATCTGCACCGCCTTGAAATCTTCGCCGGTCACCTTGCCATTGTTGTCGGTAACTCCGCCGCCGATATTACAGACTATTTCGCGCAAAGTAGTCCCGAAGGGCACCTCAATCAGGCCAGTATTGGCCACGTGGCCAGTCAAGGCGAAGGTCTTAGTGCCAGGCGATTTCTCCGTCCCGACAGCGCGGTATACCGCGGGTCCCTCGCGCAAGATATAGGGCACTGACGCCAGTGTCTCGACGTTATTGATGGCCGTCGGTTTGCCGTATAAACCACATTGAGCCGGGAAGGGTGGTTTGGGCATCGGCATCCCGCGCTTGCCCTCGATGGAGGCGATCAAGGCCGTCTCCTCGCCGCAAACAAAAGCACCGGCTCCCTCCATAATTCTGACGCTAAAGTTAAAGCCACTGCCAAAGAGGTCTTCGCCCAGCAGGCCATACTTGTGGGCTATAGTGACGGCCTGTCGCATACGTTCGACAGCGAGCGGATATTCTGTCCGGACATAGACTATGCCTTCATCGGCGCCGCAGGCCTTGCCGGCGATCATCATCCCCTCCAGCACTGCGTGCGGGTTACCCTCCATCACCGAGCGGTCCATAAATGCTCCTGGGTCGCCCTCGTCGCCATTGCAGATCACGTACTTCTTGTCGTTTTGCGAGGCCAGGGTAAGTTTCCATTTCAGGCCCGTGGGGAAGCCGCCGCCGCCGCGACCTCTGAGGCCGGCGTTCAGCAAGGTCTGGCAGATTTGCTCGGGAGTCATTTCCAAGAGCGCCTTACGGGCACCGAAGTATCCTTTGGCGTGGATATACTCTTCGATATCCTCGGGGTCGATAGTGCAATTTTTAAGCACGATACGGTTTTGTCGAGTGTAAAAGTCGATTTGATTTTCGTAGTGTGCCCGTTCGCCAGTAGCGGGATTGACGAAGCACAGTCGATCAATAACTTCGCCACCTTGCACCGTCACCGCGACAATCTCAGCGGCATCTTCCGGCTTAACGTGGCCGTAAAAGATGCCTTCTGGCTCAATGCGCAAAATTGGCCCCACCTGGCAGAAGCCTTGGCAACCACTCTTGGAGAAGTAAGTCTCCGGCTGCTCAGAATGATCAGCGTCACTCTGCAAAGTCACTACGGTATGCAAGCCGACTTTTTCTAGTTCACTGATGATGGCATCACGTACCTGCTGTGCGCCATTGGCCAGACAGCCGGTACCGCCACAGATAATAATCCGCCGCTTTAAGGCCGAGGAGGTCTTTTCGTATCTCGCAACAACCTGTTCTAAATTCACCGTCTTCATCGGCTATTCTCCTTTCTCGCTCGGGGTCTTTTTTTCTTTGGCGATGATTTCATCGATTATCACTTCAACTTGTGCCGGCGTGGCCTGCCCGTGCACCACGTCATCGATCACGATAACAGGTGCCAGCCCACAAGCACCCAGGCAACTGACCAGCTCCAGGGTGAACAGCATATCGCTGGTCGTGCGCTTTTCATCACTCAGACCGAGCTTCTGGTTCACACAATCGAGCAGCAGATGCGATTTTTTGACGTGGCAGGCGGTGCCATCGCAGAGCTTGATGATATGCTTGCCCTTTGGTTCCAGTGAAAAATGCGCATAGAAGGTCGCGACGCCGTAAACGTGCGCGACTGGCACCCCCAGTGAAGTCGCAACATAGCTAATGATGTCCTTGGACATATACTTATACACACTCTGGACCTCTTGCAAAATCGGGATGAGCCGCAACGGGTCATTGCCATTGTTCTTGAGGATCTCGTTGACGGCGCTTAAGTGCTGCACCATCGCCTTGCTGCTTTCCATTGTCTCTTGCATACTAACTCCTTTCAAATGTACTTGATAACGACCTCTTTATAAAATTTACTCTGCAAAACTTTAGCTAACCTGCCCACGATATTCCGGCGGATATCGAGTTCTTGCGGTAGATTCGGGTCTTGATGCGCTTCATTCACTCTAGTCCCCACCAGGAAATGGATTACGTCATTGCGCAACAGTATTTCCACCAGCCGGCCCGCGGCATTATCGGCAGGCGCACCGGCAAATTTTTCCAGATATGCAGTCGCTTTGGTCAAGGTGAACACTCCTTCGGTGACCAAGTCAATGCCCTCCATTGTCGCCTGTGGGGGGACTACGCCATTGATATCGCGCAGGTCGGTTTTGACTTCGCGCTTCAGTTCCCGGCCGATGATATCGGCAGAGGTGCCGCCACTGATAACTTTATCACCCGGGAAGCTGGCCAAGTAGGCCGCACATTCGCCATCGCGCTGGCCGTCATAGGGCGGGCCGGTAAACAACAGCATCTCACGCCTCTGCCGAAAATAAACACTGGCACAGGTCATATCATCGAGGTTGATGCCATTGAGTTCTTTGCTGAGGGCCTGGCGAGTCAGCAGTTGACAGAGCTTCTGCGAAGAAATATCGGGCTGTTCGGCCAGGATTTGGCTCAGGTACTGGCTGTATTCCGGTTCAGTCCAACCTAGGGGGTAGGCGTCGGTGCCTAAGCCGGCCTGGCTAATTCCGTCCGAGAAAAAGACTATGCGGGCGCCCTCCTCCACTTTGAAGGTGTAGCGCTTCAAAGTCCGGTCTTGCCAGCGCGGAGAGGTAAACTCCTCACTGGTTAAAACTTTGGCCCGTGACTTCTGGAAGTATA
>CAZUCG010000351.1:0-3778 GCA_964619145.1 uncultured Lentisphaeraceae bacterium
CCAGGTCAGTATCGACAGAAGGGTTTTTCTGAGGCTAGGCTCAGGCAAAGAAATCAGCTGGCAACTTCGGGATGATTTGTCCGGCTGGGGCCAGTTCTTTTACTCTGGCCACGTAGCAAGGGCGGATTTCCGGGGTTATAATGGGCTGGTAGGCGATGCCGGCGACAATGCCGTCGCGATTGGCGAAGCCTTCTTCTAGCAGTTCGATGGTCTGCAAGTCGCGTATCTCGAAAATCTTTTCGCCTTTGTGGACGTAATCATAGAGGTTTTTGAAGTAGCGGATATGGCCTGTGTGGTTGATCTTCATCACCGCGGCGTTGTCGCCGTCGGGGTTGTAGGTAATCTCCCAGACCGGGCGAGACAGCACGACTTCGCCAGGCAGCATATTAGCACCGATCATAATGTTGCGGATAGCCTGTTTGCCGAATTCGTACTCGAATTCGGCCAGTGCGTGTTGGACGGAGAACTCGAAGCAGATCGCGTAGGAGTTTTTCTTTTGTGAGCCTTGCCAGGTCAGATTCCCTTTAGACCAGTCATCGGGCTTCGGGTTGGTCATCACGATGGCTTCGATGCCGGCATAGCGGGCGATGGGTAGGTTTTTTTCAAAGCTGTTGAAAATAAGTGGCTTCCTGGCTTGGTGGCAATGCAGGTCGAGGATAATATTAGCCTCGCTGGCGATTTCTTGCCAGAGCCATTCGGTGATTTGGCCAGCCACCCCGAAATCGCCGGGGCGGTTCCAGAGCCGGTTCATATTGTACATTGTTTTGGCATCGCTGCGGCCAAGGCCCCAGGGGCAGTGATTGTGCCTGAAGCGCGAGTAGTAGTATTCGTTGATTTTGCTGAGGTCTTCACGTTCGGGATAGAACTCATAGTCCATTTCCAGCGCCAACGGATTGGCGCAAGGGCAAATCTGGACGGTGCCGGCGAAATCGAGTTGCGAGAGCTCTTCGGCGAATTCCGGTAGCAGGCACGGTCCGGAATGCTCCATCCCGTGTTGTCCGGCGATAATGGTTAGCACGGGCCCTGGACGAGAACCGGTGAGGGTCCAGTAAGTGACTTGGAAGTTACGACCCTGAAGAGTGCGGAATTCTTTACGACTGATTTTCATAGTTTACCTTTAATGGGGTATAAAAACAAACGGGAAGTACGATGCTGAAAAAAAATACTCAAGAGGAGAAATTAGCCGATTCGTGGGCGTATGTGCAGGCGCAGGCGCCGTTTAGTCCTGCTCTAGCGGTGGTCTTAGGGTCTGGCTTGGGGGATTTTGCTGAGTCTCTGGAGATCAAGAAGAGCATCGACTATGCTAGTATCCCTGATTTCCCGGTGGCGACTGTGCAGGGCCACCGCGGGCGTTTCCTTTTTGCCCTATTGGAGGGCGTGCCCTTGTTGATCTTACAGGGCCGCTGCCATTATTATGAGGGGTATGACGCAGATGATGCCGTGCTGCCAATTCGCCTGGCCAGGCTGCTAGGGGTGAAAATCATCGTCCTGACCAATGCCTCTGGCGGCATCAACCCGGATTTTCAGCCGGGTGATTTTATGTTGCTCACGGACCACATCTCCTTTTTGCTGCCTTCACCCTTACGAGGCGCAAATCTTGACCAGCTCGGGCCACGTTTCCCAGATATGAGCGAAGTCTATGATCGAGGGCTCCGGGATTGTGTCTTGGCCGCAGCCCGAGAGGAGTCGATAGCCCTGCAACAAGGGGTCTACATTCAGACCCCAGGACCGAATTTCGAGACCCCGGCCGAGATTCGCTTTTGCCGGCTGGCGGGTGCGGACGCGGTCGGGATGTCCACAGTAGGCGAGGCGATTGCGGCTCGCCATTGTGGTTTGCGGGTCTGCGCCTTGTCTTGCATAGCCAATCTGGCGGCCGGTATTTCCAGCCAGCCCTTGAGTATCGAGGAAGTCTATACCACCTCGGTGCTGGTCGCTCCTGCATTCGGGCGGCTGCTACGTCGGGCATTGTTGCGGCTAGCAGCTGAAGAATTGCGCTAACGGACTAATCCGGGTCGATGATATCGGCGATGATATCACTTTGTTCCTGCAGAATTTTCTGGAAGTTCTGGTAGATCAGGACATTTTGTTCGCTTTGCGTAGGTTGGGTTGTCAACCAATCCTGCAGTTGTTTTTCCGTATCGTCCAGCAGTTTTTTCGCTTCGTGGTATTTCTGTTGATTTTCTGGAGTCTGTTGGCCGACGATAGCCTCCATAATGGCTTTTTCCGTTTCTTCACTCATAGTCAGCATCTCTTTTTCCATCGCCTGCATTTGCTGCTGGTATTTCTCAGAGAGCTCCTCGGCCTTCGTTTTATTGGCGTTGATTTGTTCGTACATCGCCTGGACCTTCTCACGCTTGCCGGCCGGCAAATTGGCAATCAATTGTTTGATGCTGTCTTTCCGCCGACGTAGCAGTTGCTTCAGGGTGCGTTTAAAGGTCTGCGGAGTATTAGTCTCGCGAAGTTGGACATTCCCGAGCACCTGGCCGTCAGTTTCCAGCAGCATCAGTGTCGGGAATGCCTCGATTTTATATTTGGCCTGCAGTTCGCTGTTCTGTTTCTGCAAGTCTGCTGAAATTAAGGTCGAGTTGCGAGGAAAATCGAGATACGCTAACACCAGTTTGTCTGCGGCCCAATCTTGCCATTCTTTTTGGTTCAAGACGTCGCGCTGTAAAAATTTACAGTACTTGCACCAATCTGAGCCAGTAAAATAAACTAGTAGCGGCAATTGTTTTTCGGCCGAGAGTTTTTCGGCTGCGGAGAAGTCAGATGTCCAGACGCCGACGCGCGCGCCAATGCGGTCGATGTCGAAATTCGCGGTTATCTCCATTAGCTGCGCATCGAGCTGAGGAAGATTTGTTTTAGCTGAGGGGGTGCTTGGTTTGGGCTCTTCGCCACCGCAGCCATAGAAGAGCAGACTTGATAACGCCAGAACGAGGATCCTGCATAAGACATTCATTTGTTGTTTCCCTGTTGTGAAAATGCCAGAAATCTATCTTGGAAGTACAATTTTGCCAAAAAGATGGTATATTTGCCTACGTGCCGGAGACAAGTAATTTCTATAACTTGTTGTCTTAAATTGATTTTTCAAGTGAGGGGCCGGAAAAATGCAGGAACAAAGGATGAAAGCTTTGCAGATTGATTCAGTGACCTTATATCATTATAGCATTGGACTACGCATACCATTTCGTCTTAGCGTGGGTGAAATCACGACCAAGGAAGCAGTAATTGTGGAAATGCGTTCCGGTGATTTCGTCGGCTGGGGTGAGGCCGCAGTAGATGCGGTGCCATTTTATGCCCACGAGACAGTCGGCTCAGTACTTGCAGTGCTGAAGCGGGCTCTAATCCCGGCCGTCTTGGGCAAGAGCTTCGCTACACCAGAAGAATTGACTGATTATATGGCAGTCGCCTACCGCGGTAATAATTTTGCCAAGGCGAGTCTGGAAGCTGCTTTCTGGGACATCTATGGTAAGAGTCAGGGGAAATCCTGTGCCGCATTGTTGGGCGCGACAAAGACGGAGATAGAATCCGGCCCGAGCCTGGGCATCAAGCCAGAGCCGGCGGCCTTGCTGGCGGCAGTAGCCCAGCAGTTGTCATTGGGGCGGCGTCGCATCAAGATCAAGGTCTGCCCCGGCAAAGACTTGCAGTATTTGACGGCGGTTCGGGAAGCGTACCCTGATATTTGTCTGATGGTCGATGCCAATAACGCCTATTCTCGTGACGATTTTGCCCATTTGCAGAAATTCGACGCATTTTCGCTGTTGATGCTTGAGCAGCCGTT
>CAZUCG010000352.1:0-3772 GCA_964619145.1 uncultured Lentisphaeraceae bacterium
CTACGGCATCGAGCCTAGTAAGGGGCCCCTCTTTGGCAGGGGACTGCGGGAAGAACGCCATTATCTTCTCGGCGATACCGCGTAGCGGCGCCGGGATGAGGTTCATCGCGGCATTAAGTGCATTTGAAAGCACTTCGCCGAAATTGAATGACGTAGCAAACCAGCCTTTGATGGCGTCCCACCAACCGCCCAGTGCGGTTAGCGTGCGTTCTGGAAGCGTTACGAACCAGTCCACAGCCGCGTTTATTGCATTGCCGACACTGGTCGCGATAGTATCCCAGACATTGCGGATAGCCTCCGATGCGGCATCCCAATTCTTGACCAGAGCGTAGATGCCGACGCCTAGCGCAACAATTCCGGTCACTACCCATGTGATGGGGTTTGCCAAGAGTGTCGCATTAAACGCCAGTGCCGCCTTCGTTGCACCAGCCAACCCGGTGATGAGCTTTACACCAAGAGCGACACCAGCTTGCACGATATTGGCCGTAAACATCGCCACCTGCCGGACGCCGGCAACAAACAGTTGCGCCCCCATCTTTGCGAGGCCGACCGATGCCTTAGCACTTTGCACGCCCATCGAGACTACGCTGGCAATGGACTTAGCCATTGAGGTGGCAAACCGACCTGCCGCGACAGCAGACACATAAATAAGTCTCGGTCCGAAGATAGAGCCAAGGATGCCACCGGCCACCTTGAGAACGCCGGAGAAACGCTCGACCTTGCCTGCGAGATTCTCTCCAAACGCCCGGCCCCAAGCGATTACCCTGGCTGTCAAAGTATCGCCTTCGCCGCGCAGATACATCATCACGTCTTGTAGCACGAAAACAGCTGCAACCACACCAGCAATCGCCAGGGTAATCGGCAGCCAGGATGCGCTAATAACAGCGCCAACTTTGCCGGCCGTTGCACCAAGCGATGCAATCCCAACCTTGAGCAAGCCAAAACCCTTAATCAGCGTGGGAATCTGCGGCAGGATGAAGGATAAAGTTAGCGCCATAGCGCTAAGCACGCCCACAAAGCCTGTGCCGACAGCGATTGCGGTTTTCACCGGCCCGGGCAGAGCGTTAAAGACATTGATGACAGCCGTCAACGCCCGGGCACCAAGGCGTAATACCGGAATGAACGCATTGCCGATAGCGATTTGGGCACCTTCCCATGCCGATCTCATTTCCTCTAAGGCACCGTGCAGGTTGTCCATTTGCTTGGCCGCCACTTCGGCAGCAATGCCGCCGCTTGCTCGTAGGCTCGCTGTATACTCGTCAATCCGGGCTGCTCCGACGGACATGATAGCCGACAGCGCAGACACGCCTTCACGGCCTGCTAACATCTCAAGATATGCAGCCCGCTGCGCCGCGCCCATATTGGCGGTCTTGCGAGCGATTTGGTCGATGATCGATGTAATGGGTAGCATATTGCCCGCTGCGTCTGTAATCTGCAAACCTAACTCCTGCACAGCCCTGGCCGCTGCCCCAGTAGGTGCCGCCAGCGACGTCAAGATGGTCCGCAGAGACGTACCTGCCATCGACCCCTGGATACCAGCGTCACCGAGCACCGCGGTTAATGCGGCAACTTCCTCAATCTCTATGCCCAGAGCCGCCGCCACAGGCGCCACCAGTTTCATGGTCTCGCCCAGCGATTCAAGGGTCGTATTAGAGCTGGTGAAGGTGGCGGTCAAAACGTCGGCCGCTCTGCCGGCCTCTCCAGCGGCCATGCCGAAACCGCTCAGGATATTAGAGACAATGTCCGCCGTCCGGCCGAGATCAGACTTGGCCGCAGCTGCGGCATCTAAGAGGCCGGGCATGGCTGCAATGGTGTCTTGCACACTGAAGCCTGCCATCGCCAGGTACTGCATACCCTCGGCCGCCTGCGTGGCACTGAAAACAGTTGTGGCGCCAAGCTGTTCTGCGGTCTTGGTGAGGAGTTTGAGTTCTTCGTCCGACGCTCGTGAAATGGCGGCCACTCTAGACATGGCCGCCTCAAAGTCTGCTGCCGTTTTGACGCTGAACCCTATGACGCCAAGCGTTGCCGCAGAGATGCCGGCAAGGATTCCGCGATACTCTTTAAGCTGTGCGCCGAATCCTTCGACCCTCTGCTGATTTACTTCCCACCATCCGGCCAGCCCCTCGGCCGCCTGGGCCGCTTCGCCCATGCTGGCCGTGGCAGTTGCGCCAGCTGCCGCTATCGCGGCCCCCATCTGCTGCCCCTGCGCTTCGGCACCAAGCAAGTTGTCCCGAAAGGCATTGGCTCGCGCGTCCGCTTCAGACAAACCTTCAGGGTTGATCGCATAGCCGATCGATATAAACATGTCACGTAGCGCCATGGATCAACCCCTCCTTTGCTTGAGCCTTCGCTTCGCTTCCTCTTCCTGCACCTTTGCCGCCCGTCGCTGGGCCTCCTCATAGAGGTCCAAGGCGGCGTTGGCCTCCTCCAGCTCGTCCCAGCCCATGGAACGGACTTCCGAGTAAGAAAACAAACCGCTAAAAACGAGCCGCCAGAGGCGCCACTTGCGGCGGGCCCTCTGGCGGTATCGTGATGGGTTAGACTGGACCTGGCTACGCTTCTCGAAAGAAGAGGTGGTAGTACAACTGCCACAGCTCCGCCTGGTCGAGGAACTCGTTGACGACAGTTATCAGTTGGTTGATCTCGACCAGCGACCGCAAATCCTCTGGTGACGCCCCACTAATCACTCCGTGCTCCACGCAGCCCCGCAAGAAAGCGCTGCGTTTAAGCTGCTGATTAGCCCCCACATACTCCGTCGCGGCCCATACCTGCCAGGGAACCCCGGGATGGTGGAACTTAAACTCTAAGCCACCGATTTCAACCGTTTCATCCGGTGGCAGCTCGAAGCTGTCCACCTTCAAACCCGGAGGATCCGTGATGGTGTTTTCCAGCATAGTGTTAAGCAGCTCTTCCGCCGCCTTGATTGTCCGTTCCTCCACGAAGGCGTCCATCTGCTCCAGCTGCCACATGGCGCTGGGGATCTGCACCCGGTAGGTTTTCCCGTTGATGGTTAGCTTCTGGGGACCCTGCTTTGCCTTAGCCATTAGCTAACCCCCTCGAACGCCGCATTGTAGTCGAAGATGAGAATCTCCCATTCCACAGACTCAACCTCGGCGCCGCGAGTGAACGTCGGCAGGTTCACGATCTTGCAGTCGCTGCCACTTACGCTTACGTCGCCGTCGAAGTTGCGGTCCACAACGCTAAAGGAGATCGTCCGTCCCGGCTCGTCCTGGTCCGCCCACAGCTGGTGGAGCAACTGGTTGCTCACGGAGTTGTGTTTCAGCGTAATCGTTGCCGTTGCCGTGTCGTCAGCAGAACGGACGGCCGTGGCCTCGCCCTTAGCACCGACATCGGCGCTCCAGCGAGGATTAGACCGTTCAACGCTGATCATCGTGCCTTCGGCAAAACCAACAATTTCCTGGCCGTCGACAAACACGGCCACCTGACGGGGATCGTACTGATCGGCCATTGTTCATCAGCCCTCCTTACACTCTTACAACGCCGGACACGCGCACCCGATGGATGGCGCCGGCGAGAATTGCATCCCAATACACATCGGGGAGGATTCGGTTCGCCCGGTCATTGGGGTCGACTTCTTCCCGTCGAGGGGCCCTGACCGTGAATAGCCCAGCACCATCATCGCCCCGGGCCACGATGCCCAGGGTCGTAGCCTGTTGCAAGGTCGTCCGGATCGGGTCGAGGATTTGCGCGATGCCGATATTGTCGTATGGGATTTTCTCGTTCATGAACAGTACCCGGCTAATGCGCTCTT